>CANGRU010000065.1 GCA_947456315.1 Beijerinckiaceae bacterium
TGTAATGGACGGTCGGAATGACCGGGATCGGCTCCTTGGTCACATCGACGCCCGCGAAGATGCGCGCGCTTTCCGAAATGCCCGGCAGGCGTTCATGCAGCATGGCCGGATCAAGGTGGTCGAGATGCAGGAAGATGTGGTCGTTGTTCTTGCCAACGCCGCGACCTTCGCGAATTTCAATCGTCATGGCGCGCGAAACAACGTCACGCGAAGCAAGATCCTTGGCGGATGGTGCATAGCGTTCCATGAAGCGTTCGCCATTGGCATTGGTGACATAGCCACCTTCGCCGCGCGCACCTTCCGTGATCAAGCAGCCTGAGCCGTAAATGCCGGTCGGATGGAATTGCACGAATTCCATATCCTGCAGCGGCAGACCCGCACGCAGAACCATGGCATTGCCGTCACCCGTGCAGGTATGGGCTGATGTCGCCGAGAAATAGGCACGGCCATAACCACCGGTGGCGAGAATAACCTGCTGGGCGCGGAAGCGATGGATCGAACCATCGTCCATCTTCATGCAGACCACACCGCGGCAACGACCTTCCTGATCCATGATCAGATCGATCGCAAAATATTCGATGAAGAACTCGGTCTTGTTGGCGAGTGCCTGACCATAGAGCGTGTGCAGGATGGCGTGACCTGTACGGTCAGCTGCCGCGCAAGTGCGCAGGGCCTGGCCTTCACCGTAGTTGGTGGTCATGCCACCGAACGGACGCTGGTAGATCTTGCCTTCTTCCGTACGCGAGAAAGGCACACCCCAATGTTCGAGCTCGTAAACAGCGGCCGGTGCATTGCGGCAGAGATATTCAATCGCGTCCTGATCGCCCAGCCAGTCCGACCCCTTCACGGTGTCATACATGTGCCAGCGCCAATCGTCCGGACCCATATTGCCGAGCGCCGCGGAAATGCCGCCTTGCGCCGCAACCGTGTGCGAACGAGTGGGGAAGACTTTTGAAATGCAAGCGGTGCGCAGACCAGCCTGCGAGCAGCCGACAGTGGCGCGCAAACCAGCGCCGCCAGCGCCAACAACAACCACGTCGAACGTGTGGTCCGTGATCGCGTAAGCGGGACCCGCGTTGCCGTTTGATGATGCCATTTCCATGGACCTTTCGAAGAAAAGCTCGAAGATGTCAGACAAAGCTCAGGCGCAGCACTGCGTAAACGCAGGCCAAGCCAACAGCGAACGAAAAGAAAATATTCAGTGCCAGCGAGAACGTCTTGGTGCCTTCGCTATGCACATAGTCCTCGATGATCGTCTGCATGCCGAGCATCATGTGATAAATGCTCGTCAGAATGAAGAGCAGCATGATGATGGCCACATGCGGCGCGCCGAGCGCGGCCCGCACCGTGTTGTAATCTTTGCCGACGAGCGACAAAACGATCCACACAAAGGCAATCGTCAGCGGCACGAGGGCGAACGACGTCAGGCGCATATGCCAAGCGTGATGGGTGCCGGCTTTCGCCGAGCCCAGATGACGAACCTGGCGAACCGTGGTGCGCATGGAGTTTGGATTGTTGGACATGTTCCCTCTCCCTCAGCGCGCGGCGTAGGCCAGAACCCAGACGATGATCGTCAGCACAAGGCCGCCAACCAGCGTCGCCTGCGCGAGATATTCGCGCTGGGGGTGTTCCATGCCGCGGCCCGTATCCTGAATGAAGTGGCGAAGGCCACCCATCAGGTGATGGAACAGCGACCAGGTGAAGCCGAGCAGGATGATGCGCCCGAGAATGGACGACAGCAGATCCGACACGGTGGCAAAGGCCCGTGCATCGGTTGCAGCCGCAATCAGCCAGGCTACCAAAAGCAGCGTGCCTGCATACAGCGCCACACCTGTGATGCGATGCATGATCGACATCATCATCGTCAGCATAGGACGATAGATCTGCAGATGGGGAGACAAGGGCCGTCTCGCCTCGGGCGAGACAGTGCGGGATTTGGCCTCGGCCATTGATTTGCCCTCTTTTTTAGTTGTCGAACGGTTCACTAATGGAAGAAGCGGAGCCGTGCAACGGTTGATGCGCGGCCTTCGACTAAGTTCGGGGTCCGCGAAGAGCGGCAACGAGTCGCATGGCGTCAGGTGAGTCCCACGCCGCGGCCCCTGCCAGAATGCCCAATTCGCACCCCTGAGCATCGATCAAAATGGTTGTTGGTAGCCCCACAACTTTTCCGGCCCGCTTGAGGACCTGGAACACATCGGCCGTGGGATCGGCATAAAAAGTGAGAGATTTCACCCCGATCTCGGTGAGAAAGGCCTGACGACGCTCGAGGCGCGCTGTGTCGATATTCAGCGTGACCACCTCGAAATCGGACCCGCCGGCCTTGGCCTGCAAGCGATCAAAAGCCGGCATTTCCTCCCGACAGGGCACACACCATGTTGCCCAAAGATTGAGCAGGATGGCCCGCCCTCTCATCTCTGACAGCTGGTGCTTGCGGCCGTCCGGGCCCTCAAAAGTCAGGTCGAGCGCCGGACGGGGCGTCTTGGCCGGGCTGAAAGCCGCCACCTCGCCAGTGGCGCTGGCCGCCACGGCAGCAAGGCGCTCAGCCGAGGCTGCGCAGCTTTTTCCGCCCGAGGCGGCAGTTTCCTTGCCCGGAAGGCCGCTGATCCCGTATAGGACCGCCACGGATAAGGCTATGACAGCCAAAAGCGCAAAGACCGCCGCCGGAGCCAAGCTCCGAACCCGGCTTTTGCGCGGCTCGAGGGTCTTTTCGGGGCTGTCAGGACCGGAAGTCATGCGGGCCGTCTTTTCTGTCAGGCGCGCCACAGGGGGCACGAGATGAGCAACAAAATGTGGGGCGGCCGGTTTGCCAGCGGTCCCGACGCGATCATGGAGGAAATAAACGCCTCCATCGGTTTCGACTACAAGTTTGCTTCCCAGGACATCCGCGGCTCGCTCGCCCATGTCGCCATGCTGGCTGAGCAAGGCATCATCGAGCGCGAAGCAGCAAGCGCGATCACCAAAGGTTTAGAGCAGGTTCGCAGCGAAATCGAGGCGGGGACCTTCACCTTTTCGCGCGCCCTCGAAGACATCCATATGAATATCGAATCGCGCTTGGCTGAGATCGTGGGCCCGGATGCAGGACGCCTGCACACGGCGCGCTCGCGCAATGATCAGGTCGCGCTCGATTTCCGCCTCTGGGTGCGCGACACCATTGACACGCTCGATGAGCAGCTGCGCGAATTGCAAAAGGTGCTCGCTGAACGTGCGCTGGATCATGCAGGCGCGGTCATGCCGGGCTTCACGCATTTGCAATCTGCCCAGCCTGTGACATTCGGCCATCATCTCATGGCCTATGTTGAAATGCTCGGGCGTGATCGCGGTCGTCTGGCCGATGCCCGCAAGCGCCTCAACGAATGCCCCTTGGGCTCAGCCGCATTGGCGGGAACATCTTTCCCGATCAATCGCGACATGACAGCAAAAGCCTTGGGCTTTGATCGGCCAACAGCCAATTCGCTGGATAGCGTCTCGGATCGCGACTTTGTGCTCGAAACGCTCTCTGCCGCAGCCATTTCTGCTGTTCATCTGTCGCGCTTTGCCGAAGAAATTGTTCTCTGGTCAACGCCGCAATTCGGCTTTGCCAATCTGTCGGACAAATTCACCACCGGCTCCTCGATCATGCCGCAGAAGCGCAATCCTGATGCGGCTGAATTGGTGCGTGGCAAATCAGGTCGCGTCATTGGCGCGCTCACAGGCTTGCTCATCGTGATGAAGGGTCTGCCGCTCGCCTATTCGAAGGACATGCAGGAAGACAAGGAGGGCACGTTTGACGCGCTGCAATCCCTGTCGCTGTGTGTGGCGGCCATGACAGGCATGGTGCGCGATCTCGTGCCTGATTTGAAAAAGATGAAATCAGCAGCCGGCAGCGGCTATGCGATTGCCACCGACCTTGCCGATTGGCTGGTGCGGGCGCTCAACATGCCGTTCCGTGATGCCCATCATGTCACCGGCCGCCTGGTTGCCATGGCGGCAGATCGCAAGATCGCGCTCGAAAAACTGTCGCTGGCCGATATGCAATCCGTCGACAAGCGCATCACCGCTGACGTCCATGAGGTGCTGGGCGTCGATAAATCGGTGAAGAGCCGCGTCAGCTATGGCGGCACGGCTCCAGCCAATGTCCGCTCTCAGGCGCGCGCCTGGCTGAAGAAAATTGCCCGCGACGAGGTTGCAGGAAAATGACTTTGGCTTTTATGGCTGGCGAGTTCCCCCTCGCCAGCTTGAACCGATGCGCTATAGTGGCCCCGATACGAGGAGCTTGAAACCGTGATCTGCGCCACAAAGTCTAACAAAATCAAAGCTATCGGCTTGGTCGTTCTGGCTGGCTTGGCGCTCGCAGGTTGCGGCCGACGCGGCGATCTCGAAGCCCCGCAGGGTTCGACACCGCCAGCGGCCGGCGATGTGGCACGCGAAACGGGCTCTGGCAGCCCCGTTGATGGAACAACCATCCGGCGCATGAAAGTTGTGCCGCCGCGCGATCCTTTCATTCTCGATAAAATTCTCTAAGGGGCCCATGCGCCATTTTGAATATCGCAACGGCGTGCTGCATGCCGAAAATGTTGATCTGCGCGCCATTGCGAAAGAGGTCGGCACACCCTTCTATTGCTATTCGCGCGCCACGCTGACGCGTCATTATCAGGTCTTTGCCAAAGCTTTTGACGGGCTCGACGCCATGGTCTGCTTTGCCATGAAGGCCAATTCCAACCAGGCTGTCCTGAAAACCTTTGCAGCACTTGGCGCAGGTATGGATGTGGTCTCGGAAGGCGAATTGCGCCGCGCCATGGCAGCGGGTGTGCCTGGTGAGCGGATCACCTTCTCGGGCGTTGGCAAAACACATCGCGAGATTGAACTCGCTCTTGATGCCAACATCTTCTGCTTCAATGTCGAATCTGAACCAGAACTCGAAGCGATTTCTGCAATTGCTGCCGCGCGCGGCACGCGCGCGCATGTGTCTTTGCGCGTCAACCCCGATGTCGATGCCAAGACCCATGCCAAAATCTCGACCGGAAAATCCGAAAACAAATTCGGCATTCCGATTTCACGTGCGCGTGCTGTTTATGCCCATGCTGCAACACTTTCCGGCATTCAGGTCAGTGGCGTAGATATGCATATCGGCTCGCAGATCACCGACCTGCAGCCCTTTGATGACGCTTTCGCTCTGCTGGCTGATTTCGTGCAGCAATTGCGCGCCGATGGTCACACCATCGATCACGTCGATCTGGGTGGCGGGCTTGGTATTCCCTATCGCGAGACAGATGATCCCTCGCACTATCACCCTGATCGCTATGCCGACATCGTGCGCCGCCATGCAGGCAAGCTTGGTTGCAAGCTGGTGTTCGAACCGGGCCGCCTGCTCGTCGGCAATGCCGGTATTCTTGTGTCGCAAGTGATTTACGTGAAGCATGGCGAGGGCAAGCAATTCGTCATCGTCGATGCGGCGATGAATGATCTCATCCGCCCGACACTTTACGAAGCCCATCATGACGTCCTGCCTGTGCTTGAAACAAAGCCGGACGCGCCCAAAATCAAAGCCGATATTGTTGGCCCTGTCTGCGAGACGGGCGATTATCTGGCTCAAGCGCGCGACATGGTGGAGCCGCGCGCCGGTGACCTGATCGCCGTCATGTCGGCAGGCGCTTATGGCGCTGTGCAGGCCGGAACTTACAATTCGCGCCTGCTCGTGCCTGAAGTGCTGGTTGATGGTGACCGTTATGCCGTCATCCGTCCGCGCGGCAGCTTTGACGACTTGATCGGGCTGGATCGCGTGCCCGACTGGGTCGGCTAAAAATCCATCCCTTCCCCTTGGTAAGTTGATCGCTTGCGCAGTGGAAACGCCGCGCAGGCGTGCTAGCTTTCTTTTCAAGCGACAGGGAGTACGGGTTTGGACGGGCAGAGCTCAGACAAATCGAGAAAAGAGGGAGCGCGTCCCGACGCACGCCCGCTCGATTCGCTTGCCCAAAAAGCCGCACTGGTTTTGTTCTGGGAACGGATATGGCCCGCACTCGTGCCGCTTCTGGCCCTTGCGGCCCTGTTTTTTGCCACCTCTTGGGCCGGCTTCTGGATCGCCGCCCCTCTGCCGCTGCGTCTGGTCATTCTGGCGGGCTTTGCAGGCGTCTCACTGCTGCTGCTCACCCGTCTGGCACGCCTGAGCTGGCCATCGCGGCGCGAAAGTCTGGCGCGCCTTGATCGTGATTCGGGCGCACCCCATCGCCCCGCGACCATGTTGGAAGACCAGCTCGCCAATGAAAAGGCCGATGCGACCACACAGGCGCTCTGGCAGATCCATCTGGCGCGCGCGCAACAGCACATCTCATCTTTGCAGATTGCTGCGCCCTCACCGCGCATGGCCGAGCGTGACCGCTATGCACTGCGGGCGGCGGCGCTGATCGCGTTGATCGCAACTGCTTTCATCGCCGGACCTGAAAAAAACCAGCGCCTCATGGCGGCCTTTGATTGGCGCAGTGACGCGCAGAAAGCACAAGCCTTCCGGCTCGATGCATGGATTGATCCGCCGCCCTATACGGGTCGGCCACCCATCCTGCTGACGGGCCGCGCCGAGCAAGGCCAAAGCTCACTCAAAATTCAAGCGCCGGCGCAATCCCATGTGATCATCCGCGCCTCCAGTGCTTCAGGTGTATCGGTCGAAACGGAAGGAGGCTTGCAAGCCCAAAAACCTGATGACACCAGCACCGGAAAATTGACGGTGCGTGTGGCTCCACCACAAAAAACTACGCCCGCGTCAGAAGATGAACAGCGTTTCCTGTTGCGCGCCGATGCCAAGCTTGTCTTGAAACAATATGGCACCACGCTGTCGCAATTTGAGATTGCATCCATTGCTGATCGTCCGCCAACCATTGCTTTGCGTGGTGAGCCGCGCAGCGATACGCGCGGTGCCCTCACGCTCGGCTATAAAATCGAAGACGATTACGGCGTGTTGAGCGCTGAAGCGCAATTTGAAAAACCCGTCATTCAAGGCAAGGCCGTCACGGGACGCACGCTTGTTGAGGCGCCCAAAATGCTCTTGGCGCTTCCTGGGGCGCCCGGCGGAATGGGTGAAGCGGAAACAACAGGTGATTTATCCGAACATCCTTGGGCGGGTGCGCGTGTCTCGATGAGACTTGTGGCGCGCGATGAAGGCGGCAATGAAGGGTTCAGCGACCCTGTCGACATCACCCTGCCGCAGAGGACTTTTGTCAAACCGCTGGCCCGCGCCCTGATCGAGCAGCGGCGCAATCTGGTTCTCGCACCCGATGATCGCAAGCGTGTTCTTCTGTCGATGGATGCATTGCTGTTTTTGCCAGAACAGTTCGATGTGCCCAGCAGCATTTATCTGGGTCTGCGCACAATATCGCAGCGTCTCAAATTGGCGCGCAATGATGCCGATCTTTTGGGTGTCGCTGATCTCATGTGGGAAATGGCGCTCAAACTCGAAGAGGGCGATCTGTCACAAGCCGAGCGCGACTTGCGCGCGGCCCAGCAAGAATTGCGCGAGGCTTTGGAGCGCGGCGCCACGCCTGAAGAGCTTAAAAAGCTGATGGATCAGCTGCGCGCCGCCCTCGACAAATTCATGCGCGAGCTGGCGGAACAAAACCTGCAAAATCAGCAAAACGCGGATCAGCAAATGGATCCGAACCAGCAAGTGCTGACCATTACGCCGCGCGACCTGCAAGCGCTTCTGGATCGCATGCAAGAGATGATGCGCAACGGTGAAACAGCAGATGCGCAGCGCATGCTCGATTCGCTACAGCGCATGATGGAAAATCTGCAAAGCGCCCAGCGCCGCAATCAGCAAA
>CANGRU010000066.1 GCA_947456315.1 Beijerinckiaceae bacterium
AGCATGGCGGAAAGTGTTCGCGAGATTGTGACATCGGAGGTGACTTTCTCCGCCATTGAAATCGCCACCAGCCAAATACTCTGGGCCAATACGATCAAGGTTGTGGGTGGCGCCAATATTGGCTCCAGCATTGATGGCATTTCACGCATGGTCGGTGCTCAGGTCAGCGAAACGCTTTTCCCGCTTCGCATTGTCTCGGCAGATGATCCCAATTCACTGACAATCAATCAGGGCGGCCAATCAGTCAGCACCGGCAAGCGCTTTGCCTTGATACAGCTGGGCGCTGAACTCAAGGATCCTGACACAAAGGAATCTCTTGGCCGCAAGGAAACCGAGGTAGGCATCGTCGAGATCACACGCGTCGATCCCAATCTGTCCTATGCAAAATTAATCAGCGGCAAAATCACCAAGGGCACATCCATGATTTTGCGCAATCCCGCTGCCGTGGCCGAGGCCGGAGCGGGGTCGGCCGCAACCACCCCCAACCCGGGCACGCGGTCCAAAGCTTTCGATTAACTGATCAATGGACGGCTTCCCTCGGGGCATAGCCTCCCGCCACCCCGCCCCACGGGCGGATGAGGGGGCATGGCTTCCCTCCTACCCCGCGGGGCTGTAAAACCCTTTTCAAGGGAATCGAACGTCACAAACAAGATTCCACGCAGGAGGAACCATGAAATTCGACAAAGAACCCGCGCTCTTCTTTCCAAAACTCGCGCGCTTCTATGATTTTGCTGTCCCGTTTTCCTGGGTCGTCGTGCGCTTTGGTGTGGGCTGGGTGCTCGCCGTCCATGGCTACGGCAAAATCATGCGTGGCATGGAAGCCCAGACCAAACAGCTCAATGTCACCATCCCCTATCTGGCGGATTTCAATTTCCCGCTGTCCTTCTTCCTGACCTTCGTCGAGGGTCTGGGGGGCGTCTGCATCATGCTTGGCTTGTTCACGCGCTTCTTTGCGGCCGCCAATGCCATTGAAATGGCGTTTCTGACCTTCGTTGTCTATTGGGGCAATGGCTTTGGCTGGCTCAACAAGGGCTACGAATACACGCTCATGTGGGGCATTCTTTGCTTCGCCATTGCGCTGCGCGGCGGTGGCCCATGGTCAGCTGACAGATTGCTCGGCAAAGAGCTTTGACAAATCAATTAAGGACGAGAGGTATGACCCTCTCGTCCTTAGCCTTAACATTTAGGACCCGCATTAGATTTCGGATAACATAGAATTTGATGCGGCTTGGCTGTCGCGCATTTGAACTTGCTCGTTTTTGCATTCAGCGCATCGATTTGCTGCAAAGAGTAAAAATGAAACTTGCTGCGATCATTCAAGATGGTGTTGCAGTTTTCGCCTGACTTTAAAGAATATGAGATTGACGACACGCCATCGCAGATCGCCTTGCTGCAATCGGCCAAGCTTAAATCTGCTGCGGGCGCGATAGAGCATGTCGCCGCAAAAATCAGCCCTGTGGTGCAATAAGATAAAAAACGCATGAGTTTCCCCTGAACTCTGACCATTCAGGTCAGGGGGCAAGCCTATGCGCCCGGCAAAACGCGAACCACCAACTCACAGATTGTGTTTAAGCCGGCCGCATGGAAACAGGTTGAGCATATCAAGGGGCAAGGGCGGGGCTTGGTTATTCCGCCGATTGGATGAGTGAGGCGGTCTGGATCGGAGCCTCTCGCTCCACATAGGCCTCGGCAGCCATCAATGTTCCGAGGAAGAGTGCCAACCCGGCCAGAAGGCCAGCCATTTCAGACAGTCTTTTCATCACAAACCCTCCGCTGAGAGGCGCCAGATTAACCGGAGCTTCTGAGGAAAGGCTCAAGCCGATCCCCGCAAACCCACGTCATCAGGTTAACCCTGCCCCTCTCTGCTGCAGTGCGGAAAGAATGTGATTGCTGCGCAAATGACCAGCAGTCTGCTGGTGCTTTAGGCTCAAATACCCTCGACCAGCACGAATTCCCCTTCGGCAGCGCCCACGCGGTGCTGGCGGGCGGCCTGATATTCGGGGGAATAATAATAGGCATGCGCCTGTTCGTAGCTGTCGAACTCCATGACCACATTGCGCGTGCGCGCTGTGCCCTCAAGCGCCTCATGCTTGCCACCACGCACCAGCGGGCGGGCACCGAATTTTTTCACAGCATCGGCCGTTGCCGCTGCGTAACGGGCATAGGCTTCGGGATCTTTCACATCGACGCGCACGATAATATAGCCCTTGGGCATATGGCTCTCCTTCAGCTTCTCAAAACCCAGACCTTGGCAGCCTGACGTTACGTCACCATCGCAACTGCAAGCTCTGCATGCAAGCGAGACCCTGCGAAAGTCGATGACGAATTTGCAACAGCGCGTAGCAAACAGAACCCCAACTCATTTTGCTGCTTGTCTTGCAGCCCGAAAAGATTCACCTTGAGCCTGCGCCCTTGGCGCGTTTCCTCCCCGACTTTGGCCGCCAGGCGTCTCGCCGGCGGCTTCTTTTTTGTCTTACCGGAAGCCGGCCACGGCAGCGACCATGCGCGCTTCGATCTCGTTGAAACCGTGATAGGCAAAAGCCTCGCAAGGGTCGCCCTCGCTTTCACCACCATCCAGCCATGTGACACGCGCCTTGCCACCCGCCCATTTCAAAAATGGTTCGACACCGACAGGCAAAGTCACACGACATCCATCCCAGCGATGGTGGACGATCAAAGTCGGCGGCAGTTTATCAGGCGTGCCCAAAACGCTGATGACATTCAACGAACGCTGTCCTGATTCAGGGGACAACATGCCCGAGGTCAGAACAAGCTTGTCGGGTCGCGCGCCCTTGGCAATGCCTTGCGCTGCGCGCAACGTGCCCCGGCTTGTTCCAGCCACAATCACAGGGCGTTTAACGCCTGCCATATGATCAACAGCAGCGCGCAGATCCGTATCCGCATCAATGATCAAGACAATGAAATTGCGTTTCACAAAATCATCGGCTGTGCGCACGAGTGAATTGCCCTTCATGCGCCCCAGATGACCATCTGATGTGACATTGATCACACCATCACCGCCCCGCATCAGAATGAGGCTGGCCGTCGGTGCTTTGGGCCTCATCAGCAAAACACGCGAGCCGCCAATCTCGACAGCCTGTCCCTGCTGGGCAAGCACAGGTGTCGAGATGAACACAACAAAAGAAAAAACGGATAAAAGTCGCAACATGGAAAAACTCTATTTTAAATTTATATAAAAAAGTTGAACCGTTATTTGCCTCGCGCAATACGCCGTAACTCGTCCAGAATGTCAGGCGCAACCGCATAGGCATCCGTCAGAATGCGTTCAATCTGCGGGCCGTCAATGGCTTGAATGTCGGCATCTTCACGCTTGGCGTCCGCCAGAAAATCCGCGTCTTTGACCATCGTCACAAAAGCTTTTTCCAGAATTGCCACGCGATCCTTGGGGACTTTGGGACCCAGAACATAGGGGTTGCCGATTTCCTGTTCGACAAAAGCTGTCTCCAGCAAATGCCGTGCACGCTCATCGCGGGCGAGCTCCAGGGCGCTGGGTGCATCCGCATAATCAGGGTCACGGCGCAAACCGAATTGCACCACCACGCGCCCCTGCCCCGCCGCCATCCAGCCATTCACTTTCGATTTCACCGGCGCTGTGGCGCCACCTGCAATATGGCCATCAACTTCGGCGCGCTCGACGGCCAGCAAACCGGCTGTTGATCCCTCATAGCCTTCCACCGGCTTGAGCTGCGTACCAAAAGTTGCGTTCAGCAGACGCGCATAAACCGAATTGGCCGATGTGATGGCCTGCGAGCTGACACTCACGGGACGCGATTTCAAATCCTGCACATTGGTGATGCCGGACTTCGCATTGACCACCAGAATACCTGTGTCGCGTTTGAGCGACCCGAGCCAATGGAATTTTTCCGGATCAAACTGAACACCATGATCATGCAGACCATAGAGCTTGGTCATCGAAATGGTGCGCGGCAGCCCGCCGATATAAGTGCCGTCCTGTGGCGCCAGATTGTAAATGTAATTGGCAGCCTTGATGCCTTCCGCACCCGGCATATTCTGGACAATCACACCCGGCTCGCCGGGGATGTGGCGTGCAATATGGCGCGAAAGCAGGCGTGCCAATTGATCATAGCCGCCACCGGGCGCCGAGGAACAAATGACGACAAGCTTTTTACCACGATAAAAATCTTCCGCCTGCGCTGGTGTTGTCCCTGCAACACCAACCATGGCCAGTGCAGGCACGATGAGACGCCATGATGCGACCATGCTCTCCTCCCCTTTTTTATTTTTTTATAAAAAAGGGGCCCGCAGATGCGAGCCCCTTCTCGATTTGTCTTAAACAGCCGGTCCGATGGATTGCGGTGTGTAGATCGGGCCGGTGATCTTGCTCATGTCGAGCGCACGCAGCTTTGGCTCATCGAAAATATCGGCCATGTCCGATTTGAAGCCGGTCTTGTCGATGGCATCCAGCCATTTGCGATGGATACGCGGATCCTGATCTTCATATTCGACTTGGCGTCCACCCTGCTGGATCGACAGCGAGCCGAAGCCTTCAGCCGAGCGCTTGCGCAGCGAGATGAAGGGATAGCGGCGCGAGCCCATGGAGCAGGCGACATAACGCGCCGTATCCGCACAGGTGTTGAAATGCTGGTGGAACATCCAGAAGGGCGGCACATACATAATGCCGTGACGCCACGGGATTTCCGTGAACTTGTCATCACCTTCATACCACAGAAGCGAATAGCCTTCGCCCGACACCGCATGCACATGCGTGCCGGCAGCATGGCGATGGGCCTTCTTGTAGCGGCCGATCGGAATTTCGGACGTGTGCGAATGCATGGTGGAGTCAGCCAGAACGAATGACACGTTCTTGGAGCCCTTGCCGCGCTCGCCCAGATCATAAAGCTTGAAGGCCGTCAGATCGGGACCGAAATTCGTCTCCCACAGATTGAGCTTAGCCTTGCCATCGCCACGCACGACTTCAAGATGTTCGCCTTCACCCTGAAACTGGTTGGCGACACCCGCACGCTCGGGAAATTTGCACGGGTTGTTAAAGACGAAATCTTCATTGTGGTAGAGGTTGAGCGTCAATGGCGCGTCATGGGTGACGGAAATGCGCGCACTCTCTTTGCCCGACGAATTGAAGATCTGATATTCGCAATTGAGCGGAATGGCGAAGAGCGCCTTCGGACCCCATTCGAATGTGTGCTTGTCGCCAGAGGGCAACCACACGGTGGTTGAACCAAAGCCCGATTGCACCATGAAGAACGCTTCATAGAGATGCTTCACGGGGCGTGTCTTCTTGCCCGGCAGCACTTCAACCAGATAATTGGCCATGAAATCGCCGCGGCCATGGGCGTGATTGAAACAGCCCTTGGCGTCATACCAATCCCAGGTCTTGGTCTCGACGGCGAGCAGATCGAAACCGAAATCCTCATGCACGGGGATATTCTGCTTCTTCACCCAATCGAGATAGGGCTCGACCAGATAGCGGCCATCCAGCTGTTCTTGTGGGGTTGGTGTGTCACTCATCGTGGCTGCCTTCTTTCTTGTTGCTTAGCCGCTCTTGGGGCATGCGACTCTGTGGCCAGAACTGAAGCTAGACTAAAGTCACGGTCCCAAAAGGTAAATATCTGGGCGGTGGGACGATGAGCCATCCCACCCGAACAGGGGGGCTGTTGACAGGCAGAGCCCTTTTCCACGACCATGCCGCCACTTTCGGCTAAGCCCGCCCACACGGGCGAAAAGACAAAAATGGCCGGATTCGAGGAAATGACCGGGAGATTTCAGACATGACTTTCGCTTCACGGCTTCTGGCCGCAGGCGCTCTGGCTGCCACAGCAGCCTTCGCACAGACCCCTGCCCAAGCCCAGTCGGGTGAGTTTTACGCCGGCAAGACCCTCACCATGATCATCGGCTTTGGCCCGGGTGGCGGCTATGATCTGTGGGGCCGCACCGTGGTGCGCCACATCGTCAATCATCTGCCGGGCAAGCCCACGGGTGTGCCGCAGAATATGCCGGGTGCCGGCAGCTATGCTGCAGCCGCCAATATTTACAATATCGCGCCCAAGGACGGCACGGTGATGGCGATCATCGCGCGTGACGCGGCACTTGGCCCGCTCACCGGCGCTGAAGGCGCGCGTTTCGATCCGCTGAAAATCAACTGGATTGGCACGCCCACCACCGAAACCAATGTCTGCATCGCGCGCACCGGCGCCGATGTGCAGACGGTCGATGATATCTACAAGAAGACCTTGATTGTGGGCGATACGGGGGCTGGCACAGGCACGCGCTCTTATCCCAAGGCGCTCACAGAATTGCTGGGCATGAAGTTCAAGCTGATCGCCGGCTTCCCGTCCTCATCCGATGTGTTTCTTGCCATGGAGCGCGGCGAAGTCGATGGCATTTGCGAGTCGCTTGATAGCGTGAAGGGCAAGCGCCCTGACTGGATCCCGAACAACAAGGTGAAAATCCTGTTCCAGGGCGGCGTTGAGCCGAGCCACGAATTGCCGGGCGTGCCCTTCATCAACAATCTCGCCAAGACCGAGCAGCAGAAGCAGGAAATCACCTTCCTCTATGCAGGCCAGGGCATCGGCCGTCCGTTCGTGGCGCCTCCGGGCCTGACGCCCGAGCGCCTCGCCATGATGCGCAAAGCCTTTATGGACACGATGAAAGATCCGGAGTTTTTGGCTGACGCCAAACGCCAGAAGCTTGACGTTGATCCGGAAGATGGCGAGCACCTGGAAAAGCTGATCCGCCAGATTTACGCAACGCCCAAGCCGATCGTCGAGAAGATCGGCGAGCTCATCAAGTAAAAGCTTTCGCTTTTAAAAAAACGACATGGCGTCAGCTCCGGCTGGCGCCATTTTTATGTTTTGTCACGCAGGCGTGTCGCTCATCAAAGCCGTCAGTTCGTCCAGCGAGACAACGGAGGCATATTTCGCATCCATGTCGAAGAGATTGGCGGCATGGGCAAAGGGCGAGCGATCAAAGCAACAATCATCCACCACGAATGTCGCAAAGCCGTTGGAAAAGCCATCGACCACCGAGGCGCGCACACAGCCCGATGTCGAGACACCACAAAACACCAATGTGTCGACCTTCTTCTGCACGAGATAAGACAGAAGCGGTGTCTGGAAAAAGGCAGAGGCGCGCGTCTTGCCCAATACCCACTCGCCAGCGCGCGGGGTTACGGGATCGGGAAAATCATTGGCACGCGGGGGCGGCGCTTTGCTGCGTTTCGATTTGGTCGCCTTGCCGGCGAAGGGGACATTATCTTCAGCCGCACGTGTGAAAATGATGGGGCTCTGGCGTGTGCGAAACTGCTCGATGAGACGCACAATCTTGGGCATGGTCTCCCACGACACAGGACCACAGGCCGAGCCGAAGGTCGCAATGGATTCCTCCAGCGTCTGCCCTTCAAAGCCCGTGAAGGCGAAGGTCACATCCACAACAACCAATGCGGGATTTTTCCCGAGCGTCATATCGGTCAGAAAGCCCGCGCTGCGATAGGTCGCCAGCTCGGAGGCCGGGATTTGTTTCATCCAGTCTTTCATCGCGATATCCCCCAAGCATCAGTAAAGTCTTATGTTTTTCTTGATGAACGTCTCTTGCACCCAAGATTGCGGCGAAAGCGGCACAAAGACAATCCACCCTCACAACGTCACCTATTCACGCTCTTCACACAGATTTTGTTGCAAGAGCGAGACCCCGCCTTGTGTCTTGTGCTGCAAAGCCATAGTTTCATGCCCAGACATTTGCTTTTATTTTTTTCAAAAAATCGGATTTTTGAATGAG
>CANGRU010000067.1 GCA_947456315.1 Beijerinckiaceae bacterium
ACATCGTCAATGGCACGCGTCCGGCCGAGCACAATATGTATGGCCGCTGGATTGAATCCGACGATGGCCGCTATCAGCAGATGCATGAATTCATCCGCATCATGAAAGGCCTGTGGACGCAGGACAAGTTCACGCTCGATGGCGAATTCTACAAAGTCATAGACGGTGTGATGCCGACACGCTCGGTCGCAACTCCGCATCCACCCTTCTTTGCTGCCAGCCGCGCCGAAGACGGCATGAATGTCGTCGCGCAGGAATGTGACACCTGGTTCGTCAATTACGACAGAGACCGCGCCAATTATGAGGCGAGCCTCAAGCGCATCACCGATGAAGTCGGCATGATGGAAGCCCGTGCGGCATCCTATGGGCGCAAGATGAACTATGGCATCAATGCCGTGGTGATCATCGGCGACACTGAAGAAGAAGCCCAGGCCAAAGCAGACGAACATGTGCGTATCGCAGGTGCCGCGCAGGTTGGCACATCAGGTGTCGGCGCCAACCTCATCGGCACGCCCAAAACCATCCTTGAGCGCATGAAGCGCTATGAGGACATGGGCATCAGCCTGTTCATGCTGCATTTCTGGCCCATGCACGAGGGCTTGGAAGAATTCGGGACAAAGATCCGCCCCCATCTCACATTGGGCTGAGCGCAAAGCTCAGCTCAGCTTTTGCTGCGCCACCTGATGGGCCGTGCGATAAGCGTCAGCCATGCCGTTGATGATAGCGCGGGTCAGACCATGCTGTTCTTCGCGCGCGAGCCGATCAAGGCTTTGCACAAACCAGTCGGCTTCCACCGCACCCGATTTGATCAGAGCATCCATGATGAGCCCGTTGATGCGCAGCAGCGCCAATGTTTCGGGGCTGATCTGTTCCTTGGCCATGGTCGTCCTCCACTTGTTCGTGCCTGCTTAGCACGGAAGGTAGCCTGACCAAATCACCTGACAGGCTGCGGCTACCGAAAGCCGCATTTTGATTCGCAGCCTCATGCGGGATGTCTGTGGCCCGACATTAACTCTTTTTCAAACGGAACATGTTAACTCTTCACTAAGATTCGATTCGCGCAGCTTGAGGGTGTGCCATCGTGAGCAATGAAGATCTCGCCAGTGAAGTGCGCCGTCTGCGCGCCCTTGTTGAAGAGCATGCCTCCGAAATTGCACGCCTGCGTGCAGAAGCGCGCAAGGTGCGCGTTGACAATGGCATGGCGCCGAATGCGCGGCTGACGCCTGAAGAATTCGCTTTTGCCCGTGATATGGCGATGGGCGTTTCCGCGCCGCAAGGCCGTCTGCGCGCGTGACGCTCTAGTCAGCCAGCGCCGCCCATAGAATGGCGAGCGCTTTGGCCTCGGTGCTCAGTCCTTTGGACATTTCGGCAATCGACTGCAGCTCGGGTGTGCCGCCACCATCGCGCCAGACCATGCGGCGATAAATATCTCCTACAATCGCATTGCGCGCCGCTTTGTCCGCCGGCACTTGGGCATCATCCCCCGTGCTCCATGTTGTGGCGAATGGAAAAATAAAACGCCCCATGAGCGCGCCGTCGCGCACAGGCTGGCACAAGGCGCGTTCGATCACCTGTGCAAAATCTTCCGCGCCGAGCGCCAAAGGTGCCAAGGCCGAAACGGCTCGCGGATGCACCACGCTGACACCGGGTGCGGTAAAACCCATGGTGCGCGGGTCGATCAGGCGCGTGCGTCCGGCCTCGAGCAAAGAGCGGCGCAGATTGAACAGATCGGCCATCGGGCCGGCATGGGTCAGGCGCAGATCGGCAAATAACAGGTCAAATCCGCCCGACTGCTGCAAATGCGTAATGCTGTTTTCAATCGTCTGGCAGGAATTGGGGCCAAACAGACAGCCGGCGGTGGCAACAAGAAATGGCGCCTCGGGCTGCCCCACACGCAACAGCAAATCATGCCAGGCCTCGCCGGCGTTCTGACCACTCACAGCAAAAAATCGTTCGATTTTCCAATGCTCTGGTGTGTGCGTATGGAAATTGTCCTGAGCCATGGCCCAGGTTGCTGCATCGTGATCGTCAGCGAGGAAAAAACATTTCATGAAAAAGGATCACGCAAAATGAGAATCAAAAATCACTTTTGATGCTAATGCGCCCTCAGAAGTGCGTCAAAAGCCGCGCTCTGGTTGCACACAGAAAGCCCGCGCGGCTTGCTCATTTCGATCTTGTCGTAGAGTCGGTATTCGGTGTCCATGCCAGAAAAGGCCGCATGACAAAGGCCCGCAAATCGCCATAGAGCGCGTTCAGGCGCCGATCGATGCTGGTGCCTCCCACCCTGACACCCGACAGCCCCTGTATCTCGACAAAATCGCGTCGCAACGGCAACACATCGCGTATGAGTTTTTCGGCCCCCTGCGGCGTCACCAGATAACAGCACAGACCAAAACCATTGAGCAGGCGGCGCATGGACAGGCGGCGCAAATCGGTGCCTGCCAATATGTCGGCAATCCGCGCAGGAGGCGGATAGCGATCGGCAAAGGAGGAAAATTCGCGCACACCTTCCGCCGAGACTGTGGCCAGCAATGTGTCCGTGTTGACGGCAAAAAACAGCAGATCGACACCTGACAGATCAAGCCCCGCAACCACCTCGGCAATTTTGGGATGGGTGATGGCATCATCTTCCAGAATGAGCATCGGCACATTGCGATGTTTCGCCTCGCGCCAGAGCGCCAGATGGCTGGCTGCCGCACCGATCTCCCCATCCGTCACCGCACCTGCGCTCAGGCAGTCCGGCGTGGCAAGGTTTTGGGCCAGCCGCTCGGCCTGCGACAGACCAGCACCCGGCACAGCGCGGAAAATCTGAAACGGAAGATGAGCATTGGCTTTGCGGAACAGGGCAAAACGGGGGGAGTCCGGATCAAGCGTGATGACGTGCGTGTCGTACAACAAAGGCAACCTTGAAATGACTGTTTGAAATGATGCGGTCTGAAATATGGCGGAAGCCTAGCCCGACCTGTGCCTTAATCCAAGATGGACAACCGAGCGTATCCAGAGGCAAATAGCGTCAGCTTCCGGTTATGGTCAAAGTGGGCATGAACACAATGAGCCAGAGACTTTTCAAATATCTCGCCGTCACCGACCATGCGCTTCTGGCGCTGCTGTTCAGCGTGCCGGCACAGGCCCAGCTGAAGGCTGGCCTGCCAGCTCCCGACTTCTCACTGGAAGCCGCTCTCGGTGGCAAGGATATCCAGTTCAGTCTGGCCGAGGCCCTCAAAAAAGGACCTGTGGTGATTTTCTTCTATCCGAAATCTTTCACCAGCGTGTGCACGGAAGAAGCCCATCTGTTTGCCGAAGCCATGGACGAGTTTGAAAAGCATGGCGCCAGCGTGATCGGTATCTCCTCGGACAATATCGAGACGCAACGCAAATTTTCCTCCATGGAATGTCGTGATCGTTTTCCGGTCGGCGCTGATCCGCAGATGAAAATCATCAAGACTTATAATGTCGGTTTTGGCGGCATTGGCGCAGTCCTGCCGTTTGCAGATCGCGTGTCATTTGTGATTGCACCCGATGGAACGGTGTTGAGCCAAGTGAAATCATCCGACGCGCAACCCCATGTGCTAGGCGCACTGGAATCCGTCAGAGCCTGGGCCGCCAAAAAGAGGTAGGTCGGCGACACATGCCACCGACCTGTTGATGCCATCAAGATTCCGGTTTTTCTTTTGCGAATTGAATACCGCATTTGCGCTTGACGCTTGCTTGCTCAATCGCATCCATCTCCCCTTTCATGCGGGAAACTTCTGCTGCTGTTGTGCCATCGCCTTTGATGAAGAAAAGGCTGGGCCAAAACAGAACCAAGCCCACACCCATCGCAACAGCATCTGATGATGCCTTGCTGTTTTGTGCGCCCGTCACTTGCGCGGCGCGAGAAGAAATACGCATGGCTTCCTCTCGCAACTGCGGACAAGAATAACTGCCATATTGCATCGGTGATACATAAGTCGCTGAAATATTGTCGGAGTTGGTTGCACATCCGGCCAAAATAGCTGCGAGAGATAAGACGACGATTTGCGTTTTCATGATTGCCCTCAAAAAATGGAACGAGGGCAAAATGGCAGGTGGCCGCGACAATTCGTGTCACGCAGCCATCTCTGCCATCAGAATGAATGAAGAGACCAAGGAACCGGTAAAAAAACCCTATATATAGAGCCTCTCCAAACGGTCACCAGAATGGCACGCGTTCACGGCAGAACGGCAAAATCTCCGCGCTGGTAATCCTTCACCATGTCGCGCAAGGCAGCAGGTGTGACCACCTCGACCTTGTTGCCCCATTGATACAGATACCAAGCCATTTCCAGATGACCTGCTGCTTTGAAGCGAATGAGAATGGAGCCATCCGCACATTCTTCCATGCGCTGCTCGGGATGAAACAAAGTGGCGCGCACATGATCTGCGGCCTCCGGCGCAAAGCGCCATTCGACTTCGCCATATTCGCTTTCATTCTGATACAAAGCGAAGCCGCGATTGGCGAAAGCCTGCAAATCGAAATCGGCGGGACGCTCGAAATATTCCTCGGACACATGCGCTTCGCTAATCGCATCGACACGATAGGTTTTGATCGCCCCCTGTCGGCGGCTGTTGGGGTCCAGCGCCACCAGATAGCGGCGATAGCCTGACAGCAATCCGTATGGTGCGACACGGCGCAATTGCGGCTCGGCATCCAGATGCGATTGATAGCGGATATGAAGATAGCGACAGGCTTTGATCGCTTCGGCGACAGCAGCCGCAACCTTTTCATCCACGCGGGAGCGCGGGCCCGGGCGCGCCACAAAACCTTGCGCTTCCAGAATGGCATCCGCATCCGGCTCGATGCGCAAAATCTGCTTGCTGGGCACCAGCGCCACGACCTTGTCGCGCAGTTTGGCCAATGTGGCGGATTCCATTTTGAGGCCTGCGCGCGCCAGATGTGAAATGCCCATTTCGAGAGCGGCCACTTCTTCAGCCGAAAGCGAAAAGAATTCGCGGTAATGGCCGCCGGGCATGCGCCAACGCTTGCGCCCCTCACCATCAATATAGCTTTCGGTATGCGGGAAATTGGTCTCGAGCGCGCGGAACATGCGCTGCGCGGTGCGTAGCGAGACCCCGTAATGTTCGATCACATCATCCAAGGTGAGCCCTTGGCGACCACCTGCCGCTTTGCGCGCCAATTCAATCAATTGTTCTGCTTTATCGAAACTCATGTCTGGCACCCCCAGCGCCAGACCTAACCTAGCAGGGCGACAAAAGCTGTCAGGCCCCCAAAAGGCGTAAAAAAGCCCGCAATATCAACTTCGGGGTCCAAAAAATGCGCATAAGTCATTGATTGCAATAGATCACCTTGCCAGATGCCCGGCTCCGGCTAAGATGCGGCTTGAAAAAACATCGGCCCGCAAAAGAGGCCGTGACGCAGGGAGGAACTATGCCGGGCGCACTCGATGGAATTCGCGTTGTCGAATTCGCCAATTACGTCTCAGGCCCCTATGCCGGCATGATCCTCGGCGACATGGGCGCTGACGTCATCAAAGTCGAAGAAACGACCAAAGGCGACCCGTTCCGCGGCTGGGGCCGTGTTGAATATTCGCCGACCTTCGGCTCGGTCAACCGCAACAAGAAAAGCGTGACGCTTGATTTGAAAAGCGACGAGGGCAAAGCCCATGCGCGCGCACTCATTCTGTCGGCTGATGTTGTGATTGAAAATTTCCGCGTCGGCACGATGGAGCGGCTAGGTCTGGGCTTTGACCAGTTTCGAGCCGAGAACCCGGGCCTCATCTGGTGCTCGATCACGGGCTATGGCTCGGATGGTCCCTACGCCATGCGGCCGGGCTATGACACGGTGGGACAGGCCACCAGCGGCCTGCTCAGCCTGCTGACCGATATTGCTGATCCCAAGCCCATGGGCATTTCGCTGTCAGATCATCTGAGCGGCATGAATGCGGCCAATGGGATTCTGGCCGCCATTATCGCACGCGGCCGCACGGGGCGTGGACAATGTGTCGAGACATCGCTGCTCGAATCCACTTTGTCTTTCTGCGGTGAGAATGCGGCGCGCTTTTTTGAAAACGGCAAAGTGCCGGGCCGCGCCACACGCACCCACCAAGCGCAGGTCTATGCTTTCACCGCCGCCGACAACAAAGCCTTTGTTGTGCATCTGTCCTCGCCCACCAAATTCTGGTTGGGACTGGCCAAAGTGGCAGGGCATCCCGAATGGGCCGAGGATCCGCGCTTCAAGACCAAAGAAACACGTGGCAAAAATTACGATGCGCTGAAAGCGCTTCTGTCAGAGGTCTTCAGCACCAACACGCGTCAATATTGGCTTGAGCTTTTGCTGGCCGCTGACGTGCCATCCGCGCCGCTGAACACACTTGATGATGTGTTTGCCGATCCGCAAGTGCAGCATTTGAAAATGCGCGTAGATGTGCCCCATCCGAAACTGGGCAGCGTCGGTTATGTGCGCAACGGCGTGCGCATGTCCGAAACACCCACGCAAGTGCGCTGCTGCTCACCGGAGCTTGGCGAACATAATGACGAGATTCTCGGGAATTTGGGGAGGAAAGCATGAAGAAGCTTTTATCTCTGGCAGCCCTGCTGACCGGACTGTTGACATCCGCCCATGCACAAAGCCCGGATGAGTTTTTCAAAGGCCGGAAAATGACATTGGTCACCTCCGCATCGGTGGGTGGTGGCTATGACCAATATGCGCGCTTGCTGTCGCGCCACATGCCCAAATATCTGCCCGGCAGCCCGACCATGATCGTGCAAAACATGCCGGGTGCCGAAGGCATCAAGGCGGCCAATTATCTGTATGCTGTCGCAGCTCGCGATGGCTCGGTGGTGGGTGGCCTGCAACGCAATACGGGTCTGGTGAAATTCTACCTGCCGGAAAGCACGACGGCGCAATTCGATCCGCGCAAGTTCATCTGGCTTGGCTCGACCCAGCAGGAAATCGGGTTTTTCCTGATGCGCACGTCCACGGGCGTGTCGGGCCTTGAAGGTTTGAAGGCGAAAGAAACCACCGCCTCTTCGACATCGCGCAATTCGCCAAGCTCGATCTATCCGCGCCTGTTGAATGCGCTCTATGGCACCAAGATCCGCGTGATCGAAGGCTATGACGGCTCGCAGACATCACTTCTGGCGATTGAACGCGCCGAAGTGGATGGCCACGTCTCAGGTGGCACATCGGCCAATTTCCGTGCGCGCTATCGCCCTTGGGAAAAAGCCGGTGACGTTGCCATCATCATGCAGCTCGGCATGGAACGCGACAAAGAATATCCCAATGTGCCCACCGCCCTCGAGCTCGCCCCCAATGCAGATGCGCGGGCGATTTTTGAAATCGCCTTTGTCGAGCAAGTGATGGGCCGCCCCTTTGTGCTGCCGCCAGACGTGCCGAAAGATCGCGTTGCCGTTTTGCGCGCTGCTTTTGACAAAACGATGCTCGACAAGGATTTTCTGGAAGAAGCCGCCAAACAGGGCGCCGAAGTGGACCCTGTGAGCGGCGCGCGCATCAATGAATTGCTGGACAAAGTCTATGCGGCCCCGCCCGCCTTGGCCCAGCGTGTCCGCGACCTCGTGCAATAGGCTCATCATGATCCCTGACATCACCCCCGCCCGGGAATTGCGCGACACTTGCGCCATTGTGGGCACTGCCACCAGCCGCTTGGGCAAAGTGCCCGGCGTCTCCAGTCTCGATCTTCTGGTCGAGGCCATCCGCAATGCGCTCGATGAT
>CANGRU010000068.1 GCA_947456315.1 Beijerinckiaceae bacterium
GCGTGTTGGCGGTCACCAGCATGGTCGTGCCATCCGGCGTGGCGCGCGCCACCGCCTGAGTGCCGATATTACCGGATGCGCCGACACGATTGTCGACGATGATCGTCTGCTTCCATTTCTGCTGCAGATATTGCGCGCAGATACGGCCAATCGTATCGGGACCGGAGCCCGCGCTGAAGGGCACAATGAAGGTGATATTCTTATCGCCGCCGGCGACCTGCGCCTGCGCTCCAGGAATATATGAGGCCAGACCTGTGCCAGCCAGCATCCCGGCAACGCCACGACGCGTGAATTGATTGGAAGCCATAAAAGCGCTCCGAAAGGTTTCCTCGATAAAGCGGCCGGTGTTCCGGCTCACCTGGACATCTTACTTGCAACATCAAATATTGGAAACAAATTGCTTACATCAAAGCGCCTTCCTATGCGCCACTCGCAGCTTTGTTAGGCTGCAAGGAACCGCGACCTCCTCTCCCGAAGGCTCAAACCCTCCAGCCACACTTATCTTTCAGAGGGCAATAAAAAGCGGCACGCCAGCGACTGATCTCTGGCGTGCCGTCTGATGTGTAGAAGGAGCCTTGGTTATTTATTGGCTTCTGCCAGATAGCTGCCATCCATATAGCGAGCGGCATCCGTGAGCGCCTTTTTCGGCTCCGCATATTCAGAGCGCAGCCGCATGACCATTTTCAGCCCTTCGTCGCTGATCTTGAGGTCTCGATAAATACCGCCCTTGGCATCTGTGAGAACAGAATAGGCTTTTTCAGCTGCCGGACGCTCCATGCCTTTCATGCGGGCAAGGAAGATCGTGAGCGCCTCCTCCTTATTGGCAGGCTCGGCGAGCCAGCCCACCGATTCCTTGAAGCCTTTGATGAAGGCGATAATCTGCGCGCGGTTCTTTTCAGCATTGGCACGCTTGGCTGCGCCGACAATGCCCTGATAGGCGCCAAGCTCGTCGGTCGCGCGGATGAGGCGCTTGAAGCCCTTGGCTTCTGCTGCCAGATCGAGTGGCGCATTGAGCAGCGTGGCATCTTGCTCGCCTTTGAGCAAAGCTTCCAGACGTTGCGCACCACCGCCGACCTTCACCCATTTGACGTCGGCGTCGGTCATGCCGTTTTTCTTCAACATTTCGCGCTGCACGAAAGCAAAGCCCGTGGTCATGGCATCGACAGAAAACGTCTTACCTTTGAGATCTTTGATCGAGGCAACATCTGATTTGGCCATGACACTCAACATGCCATTGTCAATTCCAAAGAGGGCAACAAAATCAGCATTGGCAGGCACATCGGGTGATTCACCTTGGCCTTCGTTATAGGCGATGATGTTATCGACAGCTGTCAACGCCAGATCATATTTACCATTGAAGAGATTTTTGGCCATTTCAACGGAATTGGGCGTGATGTCGAGAACCGGCTCGACATTGTGTTTTTTGAAGAAGCCTTTTTCCTGACCGATCCAGAACGGCCAGTTGGATGCGCCAGCAAAGGCGACAACTTTCAGTTCGGCTGCAGAGGCCGACAGACCGGCGGAGAGCGCAAAGCCCGCCACCAATGCAGATCTTAGAAACTTCATGCTGACCATGTTCATTTCCTCCGGAAGTGACGGCCCTTTTGGGCTCGTTGTTGTGATGGATATTTCAGCCGCGCTGCATGCCCCAGCGCCGGACGGTTTTGGCCTCGATCAGGCGGAAGATCACTGCTTCAATAATCAAGCCGACCGCCATGACGGTGAGCAGGCCCGCAAAGACGGAGGCCGTATCAAGCGTGTTGCGCTTTTCGAAAATATACCAACCCAACCCGCCTTGGCCCGATGACACGCCAAAGACGAGCTCAGCTGCAATCAATGTGCGCCACGCAAAAGCCCAGCCGATTTTAAGACCCGCCAGAATGGCAGGGAATGCAGCTGGAATCAGAATACCAAAGACAAAGCGCAGGCCCTTCAGGCCGAAGGTGCGCCCTGCCATGCGTAAAGTTTCAGATACGGATAAAAAGCCGGAATGCATGTTGAGCGCGACCGCCCAAAGCACCGAATGCACGATGACAAAGACGAGCGAAGGGCGGCCCAAGCCAAACCACAACAGCGCCAGCGGCAGAAGCGCAATAGCGGGGAGCGGATTGAACATGGCCGTGAAGGTCGAGAGCAAATCCATGCCGAGGCGGCTTGTCACCGCAACCGTCGTCAGCACGGCGGCAATGGTTAGTCCGATGAAATAACCGATGACCAAAGTCTGCAGTGTCACAGACAGACGCGCAGGAATAATACCCGAGGCAAAGCCGTCGCGCAGCGCCTCTAGCGTGTCGAGGAAGGTCGGGAAAGACAGGGGCCGATCAAGGAAACGTGCGTACATCTCCCAGATCAGCGCCACAACAATCAGAATGACGCCGCGCCGCACAGCGCCATTGGCAGCAAGCTTTTCAAAGAAGGAAAGTGGTTTGGCGACATCGCCAAGCTCTTTGGGCGCGGTCACATCAAATTCAATTTCCGGACGCAGCGGTAGGGGGAAGCGTGTCTGGCTCATCTCATACCCTCAATGCGCGACATTTTGGCCGTCGAAGAGCATATGAGAAATGCGCCCCGTCAGTTCTGCAAATTCCGGACTTGCACGTTCATTGAGGCCCAGATGTGCGCAATTGATCTCGGCGCGCACTTGGCCCGGATGAGGCGACAGCACGACAATGCGTGAGCCAATCACCACAGCCTCTTCGATGGAATGGGTGACAAAGACCAATGTGAAACCGATGTCGTCCCAGAGCTGCAAAAGCTCTTCCTGCATTTTGCGGCGCGTCAGCGCATCGAGTGCGGCGTAAGGCTCGTCCATCAACAGCACATCGGGCTTCATCGCCATGGCGCGGGCAATGGCAACGCGCTGTTTCATGCCGCCTGACAGCATATGCGGATAGGCATCTGCAAACTTCGAGAGGTTCACCTTGGCCAACGCATCGAGTGCGCGCTCTTTGGCATCTTGTGCACCAATGCCATTGACGCGCATCGGATAGGCCACATTTTGCTCAACAGTTTTCCAGGGCAACAATTGATCGAATTCCTGAAAGACCATCATGCGGTCAGGACCAGGACCTTCGACCACCCGATCCTTCAAGGTGATGCGCCCCTCCACGGGGTGCAGAAAGCCAGCCATGGCTTTGAGGATTGTGGATTTGCCGCAGCCTGAGGGGCCCAGCAAAACGAGACGCTCATGGCGCTGGATGTCGAAGCTGACGCGATAGGTCGCCGTCACCAGATGGTCTGGCGTTTTATATTGCAGCGTCACGCCATCAACGCTGAGTAGCGGCGCGCTGGATGCGGTTTTTGCCAAAGCTTGATCCATCACGAAAGCCATTCCATCCCGAAGAAGTGGCCGGCCCTTTTGCGGGCCGGCCTTATGTTTTTAATTGCTGGCTGTTGTAGCCAGCTCGGGCACAACCACATCCTGCCATTTGGCGGGGATGTTTTTCAGCCCGCCAGTGCGGCCCATGAAGTCAGCGAGCGTCTTCACACCATGCAGCGCAACGCCGAAATCATCCGGCATGGCCTTCAACATGGCGGTGACCTTGGCCTCATCCAGCAGCTTGGACGGTTCCACCTTCAGATAGATCGCCGCCGCCTTGGCGGGATCCTTGCGGATCACATCATTGGCTTCTTCAAGCGCCTTGATCAGCACGCCGGCCATTTTCGGATTGGCCTCGATCCATTTCTTCGTGGCACCTGCGGCCAAGAAGGTTGAGCGGCCACCAAAAGCTTCTTCAGAGGATGTCAGCACCTTTGCCTTACCGCTGTCGAGCACGAGCTGCGTGAAAGGCGGAGTGGCGAAATAGGCTTTCACTTCCGTGCCGCCGGTCAACATGGCATTGAGCGCTTCAGGATGGGGAAGCGCCACAACCTGCGGCTTCAGCTTGTCCTGATTGCCGGCGCCGAAGCGTTTCTCGGCAATCATTTGCAATGCATACATTTGCGGTGAGACGAGTGCCGGCATGGCGATCTTGTCAGTCGCACCCAGATCCTCAATCGACTTGGCTTCAAGCTTGTTGGATACCAGCACGAGCGGTGAGGAATTGACGCCCGCGAGTCCAAAAATCTGCTGCGGCGAATTGCGCGCCTTGTCCCAGGCAATCAGCATGGCTGCGACGCCATAGACGCCGACATCAACCGAGCCGGAGAGCACAGCATCCTGCATGGCGGCCGAGCCCGAGAAACGCTGGTAGGTCGCCTTCGTATCAATACCGGCAGTCTTGGCGTGTTTTTCGATGAGCTTCATATCATCGACGATGAACATCGGCAGAAAGCCGATGCCAAAACCGATGCCGATTTTGGTTTCACTTTGCGCGCGTGCACCTTGCGGGGCAGCGAGCAGGGCGGCGGCGAGGCCGAGTGCTGTAGCGATTTTACGCATCATGACGTTTCTTCCCCTGTGTGACGTTTCGTTTTGCTCAAGCCGCCTTGGCTGGCTCTAAGGCCATGGCGAGCACAACCATGACCGGTCTATTGGTTTTGTTTTTTAACGTGCGTGATTCACCAGGCGCAATGCGGCAAGAATCATGCGGGCGCAGCGCCACTTCTCCCTCGGGAGTTTCGATCGTCAGCTCACCTTCCACGACGAAATAGATTTTCTCCATCGGCGAAGCATCTGGATCCGTGTGCCCGCCGGGCAGAATTTGCGACATGCCCAGCCACATTTGCGACGAAGGGCCAGCCTCGCGTCCCTGCAAGCGCAGGCAACGCATATCGTAATGGGCAGCGGGATAATAAGCGGGAGCTT
Source organism: Beijerinckiaceae bacterium (assembly GCA_947456315.1). Classification (GTDB taxonomy): domain Bacteria; phylum Pseudomonadota; class Alphaproteobacteria; order Rhizobiales; family Beijerinckiaceae; genus Terripilifer. The sequence goes on from CANGRU010000068.1 coordinate 4,748, forward strand.
CCGAAAAACGCGTCACATGCATATGTTTTGCCCCTTAGCGCTTCGGATCGAAGATGACACGGTCACGCGCCGAGCCCATCACAGCGACATAAGCTGATGCCGCATCTTTCAGCGCATAGATGGCACGCTCTTCGATCGGGAACGGCTTCAGCTTGCCAGTGGCAAAGCCCGGACCAAGTTCACGCAGCACAGCACCCGTGGCGACCGAGTTCAAAGCGAGCGAGTCGATACCCACATAGGTGTGGCGGCCGCGATAGAATTCGAAAATGTTGAACTGGACGATCTTGTCGATGGCAGCGATGAGGATCTGGCGACCGAGAATAGCCAGCGCTTTATGCGCATCCTGGAAATAGGGGTCACCAACCGTATTGTAGACAATGTCGGCACCCTTGCCGCCGGTCATGTCGCGCACTTGGGTGGCGACATCACCTTTGGATTTATCGACAATCTCGACAGGCGCGGACGAGAAGCCCGCATAAGGCTCGCTCTTGCGCACCGCGCCGATCACGCGCGCACCCTGCCAGGCAGCAATCTGCGCGGCAGCTTGGCCGACCTTGCCGTTAACGCCCATGACGAGGACAGTTTCACCTGCCTTGGGCATGCCCGCGCGACGAAAACCCTCGATAGCGGTCACGAAAGGCACACCAATACCAGCGGCTTCGTAGATCGAAATATTATCGGGCTTCATGACAAGCGCGTCTTTTTCGACGACAAGATGGCTTGTATGTGTGCCATCGCGGCGAATACCGAGATCCCCCGATGAGCCGAACACCTGCTTGCCGATCAGCTCTGCAGGACCATCAACAACAGTGCCCGCATAATCGCGGCCCGGCGTGCGCGGAAAGATCGCATAAGGCATCATGCCAATGGCGGCTTTGACATCGGACGGATTCACAGCTGCGGCCTGCAATTCGACGATAACATCGTCAGCCTTGGTGCGCTGCAAGCGAAGCTTTTCAACGTTCGGCGTGACATGGTCGGCGTCAATCGCCTTTTCATGCAGGCGCAGGCAGGTGGCTTCGACTTCGCCGAGTATTTTATCGGACATTCTTTTCACGCTCCCAGTTATTCTGATCAGGCAAATCCCAGCATCGCGCGCGTTTCACGAGCGGTAGCAATCTGGCCCCCAAGGTCTTCAACGATACGACGTGCTTTTTCGACCAACACAGCATTGGATTCTGCGAGCACGCCCTTGGATAGATAGACACCATCCTCAAGGCCCACACGCACATGCCCGCCAGCCAGATAGGACTGAGCGGCACTGGTGAAGGTATGACGACCGATACCCGCCGCTGTGAATTGCGCATCAGCCGGAACATGCGTGCGCGCGTACAAGACCGTTTCCGCCGAGGGCTGGAATCCGTATGGAACACCCATGATAAAGGAGCATAGGACGGGGCTTTTGAGCGTCCCGTCTTTGAGCAAGTCCTGCATCAAGGCAATATCGCCGGAATCGAACAATTCGATCTCGGGCTTCACGCCAGCATCGTTGATAACTTTCGCCATGCGGCGCACATTTTTTGGCGTGTTGATGACGACCTGCCCGCCTGAGTTCATTGTGTTCAGATCAAGCGTGCAGATTTCAGGCTTGAGCAAAGCAATATGTTCGACACGCTTTTCAGGGATAAGCAATGTCGTGCCGGGGCCCGCCACTTTCGGATCTTCGTCGGAAGGCACAAAGCGCCCGCCCGGCCCCGTGGTGATGTTGAGGATCACATCTTTGTTGCGGGTACGGATGCGCTCCACGACATCTTGATAATAGGCAATGTCCATCGACGGCTTGCCGGAGCCCGGCTCGCGCACATGCAAATGCACGATTGCCGCACCCATCTCGGCCGCTCCCAAAGCAGAATTGGCGATCTCTTCAGGCGTAATCGGCAGATAAGGTGTTTGCTCCGGCAAAGTGAGATTGCCGGTGATGGCGCAAGTGATGAAAACCTTGTCGAGCGGACGGCGCATGTTGTTTTCCTTCAGAGCGCGCGGCCGCCATCGACGGTGATCGTCGTGCCGGTCGAATAGGTGAGATGCGTTGCGCAAGCCAGAACAGCCGCAGCCACATCATCGGCTGTCGCCACGCGCTTCAGGGGTGTAGAGGCGGCAGTCTTGGCGTTGAATTCGTCCCCGCGTCCAGCAACAAAGCCTGTGTCCACCACACCCGGTGAGACATTCATGGCGCGGATTTCAGGCGCCAAGGCGCGGGCGAGTGATTTTGTCATGGCTTCAATGCCAGCTTTCACTGCGCCATAGGCGATGTTGGAACCATTGCCATTGTTGGCAGCAATAGAGGAGATCGACACAACAAGGCCATCACCAGAAGCTTTGAGCATGGGCGCAAACGTGCGCACAGTGGCAAATTGACCGCGCCAATTGATCTGGAACATGCGGTCGATGAGGTCATCGTCCAAGGCATCGAGATTGGCATGCGGAATCGGTTTGGTGAAACCAGCCGAATTGACGAGCACATGCAATTGATCACCATATTTTCTCTGCATGGCATCGCGCAATTTGAGCAGCGTCGCTGTGTCGCCAACATCAGCCGCAAACGCGGCATGATTGGAGCCTGGCAGGCTTTTCACAAAAGCCTGCGCCTCAGCTGCTTTGCTGGCATTATCACGATAGGTAATGGCTACATGCGCACCACTTTCGGCAAAGAGCCGCGCAGTGGCTTTACCCACACCTCCCGCGCCGCCCATGACCAGAACGATGCGACCAGCCTGTGAAATCGGATAAGACATGCTGAAACAACTCTCTTACTTGATCGGTGGATGCGGCAGCTTGGCGACACCTGTTTCCATCACGAATGTATAGTCGAGCGAATACCACTCGCCTTGCACATCGGGCGCGGGCGCATTGCCATCGTGTTTCACATAATTACCAACCAATGCGCGCGTCACAC
>CANGRU010000069.1 GCA_947456315.1 Beijerinckiaceae bacterium
ATGTTTACGCTTATGCCTTCGGCGATTGTTTGGTGAACTCGCTTTATGGCGTCTACCAGAATGCGGAAGCCGGATTTGCCGAGAAATATTTCGCCCTGCTGTCAGCAGGCGGCACCAAACATCATTCCGAACTGCTCGCCCCCTTCGGTCTGGACGCCCGCGACCCGGGCTTCTGGCAGATCGGCCTGAAGATGATCGAGGGCCTGATCGACGAGCTGGAGGCGATGGAATAGGCATCCATCACACGGGTGCCTGCGTATCCCTTCCATGAGCGAAGACACAGAACGCAATCGATTTTCGGCCCGCGCTACGCGCTATGCGCGCGTCAGCACGCAAGTGGGTGGTGTGGCCGCCCGCATGGCAGGCGCGCGCCTCTTGGGCCTTCAGGATATTCCGGGCAGTGCGGCGGCTTTGCGCGCTGCCTTGGGTGGGTTGAAAGGCCCTTTGATGAAAGTCGCACAACTCATGGCGACGATCCCCGATCTGTTGCCGCCCGAATTTGCCGAAGAATTGCAAAAGCTGCAGTCGGATGCGCCACCCATGGGCGCCGCCTTCGTCAAGCGTCGCATGATGGCCGAGCTTGGTGCTGATTGGCGCACGAAATTTGCCGACTTTGATTTGCACCCCACAGCGGCTGCGTCACTGGGACAAGTGCATCGTGCCACCGCGCATGATGGCGAGCTCCTGGCTTGCAAGCTGCAATATCCTGATATGGCCTCGGCCGTTGAGGCTGATCTCAGCCAATTGCAGGTGCTTTTTGCACTCCACCGCCAATTCAACCCCGCCATCGACACGCAGGATGCGGCGCGTGAAATTGGCGAGCGTGTGCGCGAAGAGCTCGATTATGAGCGCGAAGCCAAACATGCCGCCCTCTATGCCTTGATGCTGAAAGGCGCCGACAATGTGCGTGTGCCAAGCGTGCGCACCGACCTGTCGACCGGCCGCCTGCTCTCGCTGCAATGGCTTGAGGGGCGCAAACTGCTCGATTTCAAAACGGCCGACCAGGAGGTGCGCAATCGCCTCGCTGTGGCGATGTTTCGCGCATGGTGGCATCCCTTCAGCCAATATGGCGTGATCCATGGTGATCCGCATCTGGGCAATTACACGGTGTTTGAAGAGGGCGGCGAGGCAGCCGGCATCAACCTGCTCGATTATGGCTGCGTGCGCATTTTCCCCGCCCGCTTCATTCAGGGCGTGGTCGAGCTTTACGAGGGCCTGCTCGCCAATGATGAGACACGCATTGTCCATGCCTATGAGCTGTGGGGCTTCAAGGGCCTGCGGCGCGATGTGATCGAGGTTTTGAACATCTGGGCGCGCTTCATCTATGGCCCCCTGCTCGAAGATCGGGTCCGCAGCGTGGCCGATGGCATCCCGCCCGGCCAATATGGCCGCAAGGAGATGATGGCGGTCGTTCAGGAGCTGAAGGCCAAGGGCCCTGTCCGGGTCCCGCAGGAGTTTGTCTTTATGGATCGGGCGGCCATCGGGCTGGGGGCGGTTTTCCTCCACCTCGATGCCAAACTCAATTTCTGCCAGCTCTTTAACGAGGCTTTCGGGGAGGCCGGGCGCGACCCCGCAGCCATCGAGGCCCGTCAGGCCAAGGCGCTGAGCGCCTCTGGCTTGGCCTGAGCCATAAACCTTTGGGGTGTGCGCCTCAGGACTGATTGCCCAGACCCCGGCTTTGGGCTAATCCATAGGCCTGAAGTGATCCTGAGCCCACACCCGGGCGTAAAGTGAATGAAGAGGGGAACATGGCCGACAATCAAAACTCCGCTGGACATCCTGACATGGATTATGCGGAACACGACAAAACCTACGAATTGTTTGTCGGCATGTTCAAATGGGGCACAATCGCCTGTGTTGCCATTATGGTCTTTATGGCCGTGACCCTCCTCTAAGGACCGGTCTTCCGAAACAAAAAGGCGAGCCAATGGCTCGCCTTTCTGTTTCAGGCCCCAATTGTTCGGAGCCATCATGCGCGTTGCCATCCCAGCAGAAATCTCGAACGCCGAAACACGGGTGGCTGCCACCCCAGAGACGGTGAAGAAACTGATAAGCCTCGGTGCCCAGGTCACCGTGCAGACGGGCGCGGGCAAAGCCTCCGGACTGACCGACGCGGATTTCGAAAGCGCCGGCGCAACCATTGCAGCCGATGCGGCTGCGACATTCGCCGATGCGGATCTCGTTTTGAAAGTGCGCCGACCGGAAGCTTCCGAGCTTGGCCTCATCAAGCGCGGCGCCTCTGTCATTGCGACGATGGACCCCTATGGTCAGGATGAAGCGCTCAGCGCCATGGCCAATGCAGGCATTCATGCTTTCGCTATGGAATTCATGCCGCGCATCACGCGCGCGCAGGTGATGGATGTGCTCTCCAGCCAAGCCAATCTCGCAGGCTACCGCGCTGTGATCGATGGTGCGGCAGAATATGGCCGCGCTTTGCCGATGATGATGACGGCTGCCGGCACCGTGCCAGCCGCACGCATCTTCATCATGGGTGTGGGTGTCGCAGGACTCCAAGCCATCGCCACCGCCCGCCGCTTGGGTGCGATTGTCACCGCCACCGATGTGCGCCCTGCCACCAAGGAACAGGTGGAATCCCTGGGCGCGAAATTCATCGCAGTGGAAGATGACGAGTTCAAACAGGCTGAAACCTCTGGCGGCTATGCCAAGGAAATGTCGGACGCCTACAAGGCCAAACAAGCTGCCCTTGTCGCCTCCCATATTGCCAAGCAGGACATTGTCATCACGACAGCTTTGATCCCCGGACGCCCGGCACCCAAGCTCATCACCGCTGACATGGTCGCCTCGATGCGCGCCGGCTCTGTGATTATCGATCTTGCCGTCGAGCGTGGGGGAAACTGCGAAATGGCCAAGCCGGGGGAGACAATTGTCACGCCCAATGGCGTGCATATTGTTGGCAACCTCAATGTGCCCGGACGCCTGGCTGCGACCGCCTCCAGCCTTTATGCGAAAAACCTCCTCGCCTTTGTCGACACGCTGATCGACAAAGAGACGAAGAGCCTTTCGCCCAAATGGGACGATGAACTTGTCAAAGCGACTTTGCTGACGCGTGACGGTGCGATCGTCCATCCGAATTTTCTGGCCAAGGCCTAATTTGAACGGGTGCTCCAATGGCTAACGAAACGCCGATTCAGATTCTCGACAAGGCCAATGCTGCCGCGAAACTCGCGCGCGAAGCGGCCGAAATGTTGCAAACAACCGCGGATCAGCTGGCTGATTCCGCTGCGGGTGTCGCCCATGCGGCATCGGGTGGCGCGATTGATCCCTTCGTCTTTCGCCTAGCGATTTTCGCTCTGGCCATTTGCGTGGGCTATTATGTTGTCTGGTCCGTGACCCCTGCGCTGCATACGCCGCTCATGTCGGTCACCAATGCCATCTCCTCCGTGATCGTCGTGGGCGCGTTGCTCTCGGTGGGCGTTGATGCGATGGGCGGCAATGATGATGGTGCGATCTACGCCAAGGTCTTCGGCTTTATCGCGCTGGTTCTGGCCTCGGTGAATATTTTCGGCGGCTTTCTCGTCACCGAACGCATGCTCGCCATGTACAAGAAGAAGGGCTGAGCCATGAACGCGAATATCGCTGCGCTTCTTTATCTCGTCTCCGGCGTCCTTTTCATTCTGTCACTGCGTGGCCTGTCTTCACCCGCCACATCGCGCCAAGGCAATGTCTTTGGCATGATCGGCATGGCGATTGCCATTGGCACAACCCTGCTCTACCGGCTGCCTGCTGGCCTCTCGTCCTGGGCCTTGGTGGTGGGTGGCATCGGCATTGGTGGTGCGATCGGCGCTTGGCGTGCGCGCACCGTGCAAATGACCGCCATGCCGCAGCTGGTGGCTTTCTTCCACGCGCTTGTCGGCCTTGCCGCCGTGCTGGTGGCTGCTGGTGCGCTTTATGCGCCACAAGCTTTCGGCATCGGCATCAAAGGCTCGATCCATGGTGCAAGCCTTGTTGAAATGTCGATTGGCGCTGCGATTGGTGCCATCACCTTCACCGGCTCGATCATTGCCTTTCTGAAACTCGATGGACGCATGTCGGGCAAGCCGATCATGCTGCCCAGCCGCCATATCATCAATATTGCACTGGGCGCAGGTTTGATCGTGTTGATCGGCCTGTTCTGCGTCACCGAAAGCCACACGCTCTTCTGGGCGATCTGCGCAGTGTCACTGGCGCTCGGCGTGTTGTTGATTGTGCCGATTGGTGGCGCTGACATGCCGGTGGTTGTGTCGATGCTCAATTCCTATTCGGGTTGGGCTGCGGCTGGCATCGGCTTCACGCTCGGCAATCTCGCGCTCATCATCACAGGCGCGCTGGTCGGCTCATCGGGTGCGATCCTGTCCTACATCATGTGCAAAGGCATGAACCGCTCGTTTATCTCGGTCATACTCGGTGGCTTTGGTGGCGATACGGCAGCAGCGGCTAGCGGTGCGGTTGAAACGCGCCCCGTCAAGCAAGGCTCGGCGGAAGATGCCGCCTACATCATGAAGAACGCCGGCAAGGTCATCATCGTGCCGGGCTATGGCATGGCGGTGGCACAAGCGCAGCACACGCTGCGTGAAATGGCCGACATGCTGAAGAAGGAAGGCGTGGAAGTGTCCTACGCCATTCATCCGGTGGCCGGTCGCATGCCGGGCCACATGAACGTGCTTCTGGCCGAAGCCAATGTGCCTTATGACGAAGTCTTCGAGCTTGAAGACATCAATTCGGAATTTGGCCGCGCCGATGTGGCCTTCGTCATTGGTGCCAATGACGTGACCAATCCGGCTGCCAAGACAGACCCGACATCCGCGATCTACGGCATGCCGATTCTGGATGTCGAGAAAGCCAAGACGGTGCTGTTCATCAAACGCGGCATGGGCTCAGGCTATGCCGGCGTCGAGAACGAGCTGTTCTTCAGAGACAATACAATGATGCTGTTTGGCGATGCCAAAAAAGTGGTCGACGACATCGTCAAATCACTCGGCCATTAACCCCTCGAAAGCCCGCCTCTGGCGGGCTTTTTTATGCGGCGCTTTTCTGTAAGATCAGACTTTGATCCCGGACAAGGTAGATGCGCGCGCCCGTGATACAGACATAACATACGAGAATGGCTCACCGCCGGTCAGTAGGCGCACGGGGCCGCATATAAGAATATGGGGAGCACATCATGTTTCAGCTCAGCTTTCACGGTGCCGCACATTCTGTGACCGGCTCGTGCTTTTTGCTCGAACATGGGTCTACACGCGTCCTCGTGGATTGCGGCATGTTTCAAGGCTCCAAATCCGAGAAAGAGCTGAACTATCGCCCCTTCCCGTTTCGGGCCTCTGATATTGACGCGCTGGTCCTCACCCACGCCCATATCGACCACAGCGGCCTCATCCCGAAACTGGTGAAAGACGGTTTCACCGGACCGATCTATGCGACCCGCGCCACAAGCGATTTATGTTCGGTGATGCTGCCAGATTCCGGCTTCATTCAGGAAAGCGAAGTGGCCCAACTCAACCGCCGCAACCAGCAGCGCGGGCGTGACCCTGTCGAGCCGATCTATACGGCCGATGATGCCCATGCCTGCCTGCCGCAATTTCGCGCGACCGACTATTCCATCTGGCTTGAGGTCGCCTCCGGCATCAAATTGCGCTTCTGGAACGCCGGACATTTGCTGGGCTCGGCCTCAGCCGAACTGCTTGTCCAGATGGAGGATGGCACATCCAAACATCTTTTGTTTTCGGGCGACATCGGGCCCGACCAGAAATTGCTGGAACCTGATCCGCAAGGACCTAAAGATCTTGATTACGTCATTTGTGAATCAACTTATGGCGCCAGCGCCCGCGAGCATGTCAGCAGGGACAAGCGGCGCCAATTGCTCACGCGCACCGTCGAAGGCGCGATCAAACGCAATGGCGCACTGATCATTCCGTCCTTCGCGGTTGAGCGCACACAGGAGCTCCTGGTCGACCTCGTCAAGCTGATGGATGACAAGCTCATTCCGCAAGCACCCATCTTCATCGATTCACCGCTGGCAACGAAAGCCAGTGCTGTCTTTAAAGCCCATGCGCATTTGCTGGAAAATGGTGCTGATCTCATCCGTGCGATGAGCGCGCATCATGTGCGCTTTACCGAGAGTGTGGAACAGAGCAAAGCGATTGCCCGTTTCAGCGGTTTTCATATTGTCATTGCCGCCAGTGGCATGTGCGAGGCGGGGCGCATTCGTCACCATCTCAAAAACTGGCTATGGCGCGAGGAAGGCACAATCCTGATTGTCGGGTTTCAGGCCCAAGGCACGCTCGGGCGCATTTTGCTGGATGGCGCAACGCGCGTGCGCATTCAGGGCGAAGACATTCAGGTGCGCGCCCATATCGCCTCTCTTGATCTTTATTCCGGTCATGCTGATGGGCCCGAACTCGCTGACTGGGTTGCCGCACGCGGCCCCATCTCCGGTAATCTGTTTCTGGTGCATGGTGAAGAGGCCTCCATCGAGGGGCTACGCGCGCGCCTGAGCCCCACGCTTGGCGACAAGATCATCATGCCGCGGCTCGATGATGGCTTCGACCTCAGCGGCGCATCTGCTGTCGCACTCAATGGTGGGCGCACTCACCGCATCGATCCGGCACAAGCAGGACATCTGGATTGGCACAATGATGTCTCGAAACTGCTGCTCGATATTTCCGACGAATTGCAGAAAGCCAAAGACGAAAAGACGCGCCGCGTCGTCATCCGGCGTTTGCGCCGTGCGCTTGATACGGAACAGTCCTGACGCCTACCAGACAGGCTTCAGCGACTTGCGCCAGACTTGCCCGAGCACCGGCTCGCTACGCTTGGCATAGCGGGCATATATGCGGCCGCGCACATAGCCCGCGATTGTCTTGGGCAAGACAAGCATGGGCCTTTGCGGCGCCGCAAGCGCTTTGTCCTGTGTCTGCGCAGGCAGAGGCGGGCGGCGGACTGGCGCGAGACCCGAGCCCGGCTTGCGTCCTCTGCGTGGACGATTGGCCTCTTCCTCTTGCAGCATTCTGGCAATGAAATCGGGCTCATCAAGGCTTGGCAAAACACGTCGCCCGTCACTGTTCTCGGGCACCGGGCGCGTTGCAATGTCGGGCGCTTTGGTGCTTGCAACAAAGAGCCTGTCGGCAGCACGCCGCGCCTCGCTCACAGGCTGGTCATTAGTTGGCGGCCATTCGACGCCCACAGATGCTACGGGCTTGGCTTCGACAATATTATCTGGATGTTTGGCTGGAAGGCTTTTGACTGTTTTGCCTGTGCGTCGCAATTCGACGGCAAAAGGCTTGATCGATTTTTTCATGCCTAACCTGTTGCAAAGAAATACATCAATTAAAAGGCAAGCCACCCAGAAAATGGCGGGCGCGGCTCAAAACAAACCGAGTTTGAACTGAAAAGGCCGACATCGCAAGGATGCCGGCCTTTGAAAACAACACATCTGATTTTCAATCAGGACGCGAGATCAGCCTGTTCCATATCTTCGCCCGCGCCCTCACCCAAGGGGATGGCATCCGACGAGAAGAGATAACCCGAGCCGCGCACCGAGCGCAGGTTCACGTCATATCCTGCATCACGCAATTTCTTGCGCAAACGGC
>CANGRU010000070.1 GCA_947456315.1 Beijerinckiaceae bacterium
GCCAAAAGAATTGCGCCCGCCGCACAACCCGGGCCTCACCATCATCGGTGCAGGCCTGCTCTGGGTCGGCTGGTACGGCTTCAACGGCGGCAGTGCACTGACTGCCGATGCTGCGGCTGGCAATGCCATTCTCGCAACCCATATGTCGGCTTCCGTTGCCGGCCTTGTGTGGATGGCGATTGAATGGATCCGCTTCGGTCGCCCGAGTGTGGTCGGCACGGTGACCGGCGTTGTGGCGGGTCTGGCGACAGTCACACCGGCCTCCGGTTATGTCAGCCCGTTGGGTGGCTGCCTTCTGGGTGTTGCAGGCGCGATTGTCTGCTTCTTCGCGGTCGATTTCGTGAAGCACAAGATGAAGGTCGATGACACGCTCGACGTTTTTGCCGTGCATGGTCTGGGTGGCATTCTGGGCACTGTGCTGGTGGCCTTCCTCGCCCATCCGGCTCTCAATGGCGCGGGCTTTGGCGACAATGGCGATGCGATCACCCAGCTGAAAGTGCAGCTGATGGGCGTGGCCGCCACCGTTGTCTGGTCGGGCGTGGTGACCTTCCTTCTGGTCGCGGGCATCCGGGCAACACTTGGTCTGCGGGCAAGCCCCGATGAAGTCGAGGAGGGGTTGGACCTCACCTCCCACGGGGAACGCAGCTACACGCTGTGAGCATGTCAAAAGGCGGCCTGCGGGCCGCCTTTTTCTTTTGCGCAGTCCGTGCATAATCAGCCGGACCGAGACAGGACCGGGCCCGCCAAGATGGCCCGCCGCACGGGAGGACAGGCTCATGGCATCCATCACTCTGACGGTGAACGGGAGCGCACGCACGATAGATGTGCGCGACCCCGACAAGCCGCTGCTCTACGCATTGCGCAACGACCTCAATCTCAAGGGCGCCAAATATGGCTGCGGCCTTGGCCAATGCGGCGCTTGCACCGTCATCGTCGATGGCGAAGCGGTGCGCTCTTGCACCACACCCGTCTCGGCTTTTAGCGGCAAGAAGATCACGACGATTGAAGGTCTGGGCTCACCCGAACAGCCGCACAAAGTGCAGGCCGCCTTTATCGCCGAACAGGCCGCGCAATGCGGCTATTGCACCAATGGCATGGTGATGACCAGCGCAGCCCTGCTCGACAAAAACCCGAAACCCTCTGCCACCCAAGTGAAAGACGCACTCGCCCAGAATCTGTGCCGCTGCGGCACGCATGAGCGCATCGTCAATGCTGTGGTGAAGGCTGGAGGAGCACGCGGATGAACAGTCATACCTCGCGCCGCAATTTTCTGAAGAGCACAGGCGCTCTCTTCATCGCCATTCCTTTTGCTTCCGAGCTGAAAGCCGAAGTCATCTCCGGCAAGACAGTCGATGCCGCACAAGTGGATGCCTATCTCGCACTCCATGCCGATGGTACGGCCACTATCTATTCCGGCAAGGTTGATCTTGGCACCGGCTTGCGCGCCGCCTTCCCGCAGATTGCGGCAGAAGAACTGGGCCTGCCGATCAACAAGATCAAACTGATCGAAGGCGACACGCTGCTCACGCCTGATCAGGGCCCGACATCCGGCTCGAACGGCATTCCCAAAGGCGGCATGCAATTGCGTCAAGCCGCAGCCACCGCGCGTCAGGCTTTGATCAAGCTGGCTTCTGAAAAACTTGGGCGACCTGTCGGCGAACTCGACGCCATTGATGGCGAAGTGCGCCCGAAAGCCGGTGGCGCTGGCGTCTCCTTCGCCAGCCTTGTGACCGACAAGGGTTTCGAGCTGAAACTCGATAGCAAAGCCCCCGTGCGCGACCCCAAGACGCATAAATATGTCGGCAAGCATGTGCCGCGCCCTGACATTCCGGCGAAGGCCACAGGTCGTCATGTCTATATGCATGACTTCGATGTGCCCGGCATGATGCATGGCCGCACAATCCGCCCTGCCGTGATCGGTGCGGAACTTGTCTCGGTGGATGAAAGCTCGGTTGCCTCCATCCCCGGCGCCAAGGTTGTGCGCATCAAAAATTTCTTGGGCGTTGTCGCGCCTGATGAATGGGATGCTGTGCGCGCTGCCAAAATGCTCAAAGCCGAATGGAAAGGTGGCGGTCTGCCAACCGATTCCGCGGGGCTGCGCGATTATGTGAAAGCGCAAAAGGTCGGCTCGACCGAAGCGCTCGACAAGGCCGGTGATTTTGCAACCGCCTATGCAGCTGCGCCCAAAAAACTCTCCGGCGAGTTTTACTGGCCGACACAAAGCCATGCCTCGCTTGGGCCCTCTTGTGCCGTCGCCGATGTGAAAGACGGGGAAGCCACCATCTGGTGTTCCTCGCAAGGCACGCATCGCTATGCCAAGCATTTTGCGGATATGCTGGGCCTGCCCGCCAATAAAATGCGCGTGCATTATCTCGATGGCGCAGGCTGCTATGGCATGAACGGCCATGAAGATGCCGCTGCGGATGCGGCCTTCATGTCGAAAGCCATTGGCAAGCCGGTGCGCGTGCAATGGACGCGTGAAGATGAACATGGGCTCGACCCCAAAGGTCCGCCGCAGGTCATCACGCAGGAAGCGGCCTTGTCGGCCGATGGCAAGATTGTCGCCTGGCACACCACCATGCGCTGCCCCAAGCCCACGGATAAATTGCCCACCATTCCCCTGCTCTCACCTGTGGAAGCGGATGCAAAACAGGTGAAGGGCATTGCCACAGGCTCTCTCTCATCAGGCGGCAAACCGCCTTATGATGTGCCAAATCTTCTCGTCGAAGTGCTGTGGCTCGAAGACACACCTTTGCGCGCCTCTCATTTGCGCGCGCCCGGCAAGATCGGCAATTGCTTGGCGGTGGAAACGTTCATGGATGAGCTGGCACTCGCTGCCGGCAAAGATCCTGTCGAGTTTCGTCTCGCCTATCTCTCCGATCCGCGTGGTCGCGAAGCGGTGGAGCGTGTGGCCAAACTCTTCAACTGGGACAAGCGCGTCGAACCGCGCCGCAACGGCAAGGGCCGCGGTATCGGCTTTACGCAATACAAGGGCGACGAAACCTATGTCGCCATTGCCATGGAAGTGGATGTCTCAGCCGACGGCCATATCAAAGTGACGCGTGTCGCCGCCACCCATGATTGCGGACAGATCATCTCGCCGGACGGCGTGCGTTCGCAAGTCGAAGGCTGTATTTTGCAGACCATCGGCCGCACACTCTTCGAAGAGGTGAAGTTCGACCGCAACCATGTGACGAGCCGTGATTGGGCGAGCTATCCGATCCTCACCTTCCCGGACGTGCCGGAACTGAAGATCGAATTGATCGACCGCCCGAACGAGCCACCGCGGGGCGCGGGTGAAGCGGCAACGGCTCCTGTGGCCGCGGCCCTTGCCAATGCCGTGTTCGATGCAACAGGCATTCGCCTGCGCACGGTGCCGTTCACAGCTGCGCGCCTGAAATCGGCGATGGCCGAGACGGGCGTGAAATTCGGCTAGTCCCAGCGCCGTCATTGCGAGGAGCGCAAGCGACAAAGCAATCCAGAAACACACCATCTCTGGATTGCTTCGCTTTGCTCGCAATGACGGCTCTATTCCTTCCGTCATTGCGAGGAGGCCCAAAGGGCCGACGTGGCAATCCAGAACTATGGAGACATGAATGTCCCGTCTCAAAATTCTTTTATCGACCCTTTTTATCTTCGCCGCGCCCGCCTTTGCGCAAACCAAAGTGACTGTCGTCACCTTTGCAGGTGCAACCAACCTGCCCGTCTGGATTGCGATGGACAAGGGCCATTTCGCCAAACAGGGCTTGGACGTCACGCATGAAGTCACACGCGGCTCGACCGCTGCGATTGAAGGGATGATGAGCGGCAAATATCAATTTGCCTCGACAGCCTTCGACAATACGATTGCCAATGCCGAAGGCCAGGGCGATGTGTCGATCCCCGGCTATGATCTCGTTGGCATTGCCGGCGTGCATTCGGGCATGAACAAGATTGTCGTCACGCCCGAGATCAAAAGCTTTGCCGATCTCAAAGGCAAAGTGGTGGCGAGCGATGCATTGACCAGCGGCTATGGCCTCGTGCTGGTGCGCATTCTGGAAATGAACGGCCTGAAGCGCGAGCGTGATTTTTCAGCGCTTGCCGTGGGCTCGGGCCCCAATCGTCTGAAGGCCATGTTGGAAGGCAAGGCGCAAGCCGCAGCCCTCTCCTCACCTGATGATATCGAAGCCAAGAAAGCGGGCATGCGTGTGCTGGCGGATGCGACAGAAATTATCGGCGCCTATCAGGGCTCGGCTTTTGTCGTGCGCCGCGCTTACGCAAAAGACCATGAGAAAGAAGTTGTCGCCTTTCTGCGCGCCATGATTATCGCCAGCGACGAAGTTTTTGCCGACAAGGCCGGCGCCATTGCCACGATGCGGGCGCGCATCAAGGGTCTGTCTGCCGAAGATGCTGAAATCATCTATGGTGACATGACAGCCGGCAAAGGCGGGCTGAACCGCCGCGCGGCGATGAATATGGATGGCGTGAAAACACTGATCGCATTGCGCAATGAATTGAGCGGCGCAAAGAAGATCGACGCGCCGCCCAGCAAATATGTCGATCTCTCATTTTATGAAAAAGCGCTGGCAGGGCTCAAGTAAGAACAGTTCCCGTCATTGCGAGGAGCGAAGCGACGAAGCAATCCAGAAAGCCACACGTGAGGCCTCTAGATTGCTTCGCTGCGCTCGCAATGACGGCGCAGAGGTTGCCCTCTATACCCCGTCATTGCGAGGAGCGAAGCGACGCGGCAATCCAGAAGGCCACACGTGAGGCCTCTGGATTGCTACGCTTTGCTCGCAATGACGGGGAAGCGGCTTGCCTTACCGGCTGCCCTTCAGCGTCTTCATATCGATGACAAAGCGATATTTCACATCGCTCTTCAACATGCGCTCATAGGCTTCGTTGATCTTTTGCATCGGGATTGTCTCGATGTGCGAGGCAATGCCATGCTTGGCGCAGAAATCGAGCATCTCTTGCGTCTCTTCGACGCCACCAATCAACGAGCCGACCAGCTGGCGGCGCTTCAAAATCAGATTGAACACGCCGGGTGCGGGATGGGGTGATGCAGGTGCGCCGACAAGACACATCACACCATCACGCTTCAAAGCGTTCAGATAGGGATCAAGATCATGCGGGGCCGCGACCGTATTGATGATGAAGTCGTAGGTTGCAAATTCCTTTGCCATGGCCTCGGCATCTTTGGAAATGACCACACGCTCAGCACCCAGTGTCTTCGCATCATCCAGCTTGCCCGGCGATGTGGTGAACAAGGTGACATGCGCGCCCATGGCTTTGGCAATCTGGATCGCCATATGGCCGAGGCCGCCCAGACCCACCACGCCGACATTCTGGCCTGCTGACACGCGCCAACGGCGCATCGGGGAATAAGTGGTGATGCCCGCGCAGAGCAGCGGCGCCGCAGCAGCGAGATCAAGACCGGCAGGAATCTTCAGCACAAAAGCTTCATCGACAACGATGCGGTCCGAATAGCCACCATAAGTGTTTTCTGCGCCACCAAAGAGACTGCCATTATAGGTGCCGGTAAAACCATTTTCGCAATATTGCTCGAGACCATCCTTGCAGGATGCGCAATGGCGGCAGGAATCGACCATGCAGCCAACGCCGACGAGATCATCGACCTTGAACTTGCTGACACCTGCGCCAACACGGCTGACGCGGCCGACAATTTCATGTCCGGGAACGCTGGGATAAAGCGTATTGCCCCATTCACCACGTGCTGTGTGCAGATCCGAATGGCAGACACCACAGAAGAGAATATCGATATCGACATCCTTTTCGCGAGGCTCACGACGCTCGAAAGAAAAAGGCGCCAAAGGAGCGCTGGCGTCTGTCGCGGCAAAGCCGAAAGCTTTGGTCATGATGTTCTCCAAGTGAAGGGGATCAAGAGTGGCGCACCCTCAGTGATGCACACACAGAATTAAACAGGTGTTGTAACCAAAATGCGAAATCCAGAGACCTGATTGAAGGCCTCTGGATTTCTTCACTTTGCTCGCAAGGACGAATCTTAGGCTGCAGCTTTCACATCCGCTGGCAGGCGGATCAAATAATCGAATGCTGACAGCCCTGCTTTTGCACCTTCACCCAAAGCAATGATGATCTGCTTGTAGGGCGTGGTCGTCGCATCGCCGCCGGCGAAGACGCCGGGCAGTGAGGTTGCGCCATGCGCATCCACTTCGATTTCGCCACGTGGTGACAGCGCCAAAACGCCCTTCAGCCATTCGGTATTGGGCACAAGACCGATCTGCACGAAAATGCCTTCGAGCTCGAGTGTCTTGACCTCGGACGTGGCGCGATCCGTATAGACAAGCGCGCTGACCTTGGAGCCATCGCCCAAAACTTCCGTTGTCTGGGCATTCATGACGATGGTCACATTGGGCAGCGACTTCAGCTTGTTCTGCAACACCGCATCCGCACGCAGTTTCGTGTCCCACTCAATCAATGTGACATGCGCAACGATACCGGCGAGATCAATGGCGGCTTCGACACCCGAATTGCCGCCCCCGATCACAGCCACGCGCTTGCCCTTGAACAAAGGCCCATCGCAATGCGGGCAATAGGCCACGCCCTTGTTGCGATATTGCTCTTCGCCCGGCACGTTCATCTGGCGCCAGCGTGCGCCTGTGGAGAGGATCAGCGTCTTGGCCTTGAGCGAGGCGCCATTGGCAAGCTTGATCTCGTGATAGCCACCCGCCACAGAAGCCGGCACGAGCGCCGTTGCAGTCTGCAACCCCATAATGTCGACCTCATACTCGCGCACATGCTGTTCGAGCTGGGCTGCGAGTTTCGGGCCTTCCGTGTGCGGAACAGAGATGAAGTTTTCGATGCCCATCGTATCGAGCACCTGACCGCCAAAGCGCTCAGCCACCAGACCCGTACGAATGCCCTTGCGCGCCGTATAAACAGCCGCAGCCGCACCTGCCGGACCACCGCCCACGATCAGCACTTCAAACGCATCTTTTTGTTTGATGGCTTCGGCCGCACGATCGGCTGCGCCCGTGTCGAGCTTGGCCAAGATTTGCTCAAGCGACATGCGTCCCTGCGCGAAGGGCTCGCCATTCAGATAGACTGACGGCACAGCCATGATCTGGCGATCATCGACTTCTTTCTGATTGAGCGCGCCATCAATCGCGACATGTTTGATGTTGGGATTGAGCGCGCCCATCAGATTGAGTGCCTGGACGACATCCGGGCAGTTCTGGCACGACAGCGAGAAATAGGTCTCGAACACGAAGGTGCCCTGCAGATTGCGGATCTGCTCCAGCACGGCTGCATCTTCCTTGGGCGGATGACCGCCGACTTGCAGCACAGCCAGAATGAGCGAGTTGAATTCATGGCCCATCGGCAGACCGGCAAAGGCCACGCCAATGTCTGTGCCGACGCGGTTGATCGCGAAGGAGGGCTTGCGGGCATCCGTGCCATCAAAGCGCAAGGTGATTTTGTCAGAGAGCGGCGCGATATCTTCGAGCAGCTCCTTCATCTCCTGCGATTTGGCGCTGTCATCAAGCGAGGCGACCAGTTCAAGCGGCAATTGGATGCGCTCGAAATAGCTCTGCAACTGGCCC
>CANGRU010000071.1 GCA_947456315.1 Beijerinckiaceae bacterium
AGCATTTTTCGGCGCGGGTTTTTTCTCGTCACCCAACACATCACCCAAGCCCAGCGACTCGAGCTTGCGGCCAATCGAATCCACCCGTGGAGGCTGGTCGGGAATCTCCGAGGCCGACAGAATGATCTGATTGTTGGAGAGCTGCTGCAAATCAAGATGACGCTCGGTCAGCATTTGCAGCCGCTCCGGTCGCACCAGATACGACCATTCAGCGCGCAAAATATTGATCTTGTCCTGTTCGGCATTGATCTGATGCTGCAATTTCACGATCTGCTCGGAATAGAGGATCGTCTCATATTTGATCGAATAGGCGTAGACCGCCGAACCAACCAAGGCGCCAATGGCGAGGACATTGAGATAACGCAACATGTCAGCGTCCTTTCGCGGCAGGTGTGGGCAGGCTGGCAAGAGCCGCCAACGAAGGGTCGATGCCCTGCGCTGGTGTTTCATTGCGCATACCAGCGCGCAAACGCGCGGAACGTGCGCGCGGATTGCGATGTGTCTCTTCCGGCCCCGCGGTCACCGGTTGTTTGCCCTCAAGTGTGAAGGTCGAGGGCGGCGGAACAGGTTCGCCCGGCAGCAGACGCGAGGCTGCACGCCCGCGATTGGAGCGCAGCGCGAAAAATTGTTTGACGATCCGGTCTTCGAGCGAATGGAAACTCACCACCGCCAGTCGCCCACCGGGCGCAAGCAAAGCTTCAGCGCCGGCAAGTGCGCCCACCAATTCGCCAAGCTCGTCATTCACCGCAATGCGCAAGCCCTGGAACGAGCGCGTGGCGGGATGAATATCCTGCGGGCGCGCCGGAATGATGCGGCCGATCAACTCGGCCAGTTCTTTGGTGGTCGTATAGGGCTGCGTCTCGCGATCATGCACAATGGCGCGCGCAATGCGGCGCGAGGCGCGCTCTTCGCCATAATGATAGAGAATGTCGGCAATCTCTTCTTCCGACGCGCCGTTCACAATATCAGCGGCACTGCGTCCCGACTGGCTCATGCGCATGTCGAGCGGGCCTTCAAAGCGGAAGGAAAAGCCGCGTGCTGCCTCATCAAGCTGCATGGACGAAACACCAATGTCGAATGTGGCACCATCAAAGGCCGAAAGCCCGCGCCGCGCCGCCACATCCACGCAGGTGGAAAATTGCGCATGTTCCAGCATCAGGCGGCCGTCGTATTTTTCAACGAGGGCTTGGCCGGCGGCAATCGCATCGGGATCGCGGTCAAAAGCCAGCACACGTGTGCCGGGTGTCTCGAGAATAGCTTGGGTGTAGCCACCTGCGCCAAAGGTGCCATCGAGATAGAGGCCACCCTCGCGAACAGCGAGCGCGTGCAGAACCTCCGTCAGGAGTACGGGAATGTGCCGGGCCGGTCCGCCTGCGGCGAGAGAAGTCTCAACGCCGCGGCCCTGCTCCATACCCATACTCCTTGAGGTCGCGGCTAGCTTGTCGCCGCGTGCCGGTTGCTGAGCTCTTTCCGCAAGTCGCGCACCCGGTTTCTGGCCTCGTCCAGATGCGCACGGAAGCGGCTCGGCTCCCAGATTTGAAACTTGTGCCCCTGCCCCACGAAGGTCACTTCCGTTGTGATCCCCGCGTAAGCCTTGACGCTGTCTGTCAGAACGACACGGCCCTCCGTATCGACCTTCAAGATTTCGCTCGTTCCCAACAAAGCTGTCGAAAACAGATCGCGCTCCTCCGTATAAGGAGACAGTCTGTCCAACAGCCCGTCGATCTCCTTCAGCAGCGCGTGGCCACCGCAGTCGACCGTCTGCGCGTCGAGCGAGGGATGAACGTAAAGACCCTCGAATCCGTCGCGCACCAGCACCGCTCGAAACGTGGCCGGGATCGAAACACGGCCCTTGGAATCGAGCCGGTTGGTAAAGTGCGAAACGAAACGGTCCAAAACGCCCAATCCACGCAAAACACGGAACCCCACCCGAGGCAGACACAGCAAAACCCACGGGATGCGCCTCAAGGCGGCACCCGGGATACGCCGAAACCTGAACTCCGAACGGGATGATTTGGGATATCATGGGACAGTATGGGCGTCAATTGAAAACGAGTCATTTCGGGACAGGTCTGTCCCACAGCCCATTAGGAAGCTTTAACCATTAACGAAGCGTTGAATCTGGGCCGAAAGCGCGGAAAAGACTCTCAAAACTCCACTTTTTTATGAGGTCGCCCGCCCCATCCACAGAACGGGCCCCAAGCAACCTCCGGCTTCTTGCCCAAAACTCCATTACCGTATAAAGATATCTTTATATCCTTTGACTGAAAGCTCCGGTGCCCGCCCCCATGACACAGGTCACAACGCTCGAACTCATCACCGCGCTGGAAGCTGCCGGCGAGATCACGCGCATCCGCCTCATCGCCTTGCTGGCGGAGGCCGAACTGACGGTGAGCGAGCTCATCACCATTCTGGGACAATCGCAGCCGCGCATTTCGCGCCACCTCAAACTGCTGGCAGAAGCGGGTCTTGTTGAGCGCCACCGCGAGGGGGCATGGGCTTTCTTCCGGCTGAATGATCGCGGCGCTATGGGCGAAGTCGCGCAAGCCATTGTCGCCCGCCTTGATCGCGCCGACCCTGTGCTCGCCAATGATCATGCACGCCTTGCCGATGTGCGCCGCGCGCGCTCCGAACAGGCGGCGCGTTATTTTGCCGAACAGGCCGAAGATTGGGATCAGATCCGCTCGCTGCATGTGCCCGAAGAGCGCGTTGAAGCAGCCTTGCGTGACATGATCGGCAAAAAGACATTCCAAGCCGTGCTGGATCTGGGCACAGGCACAGGTCGCATGCTGGAATTGATTGCCCCCTTCGCGCAGCGCGCCGTGGGTGTGGACCAAAGCCCCGCTATGTTGAATGTCGCACGCGCGCGCATTGAACATGCGGGCCTGCGCAATGCCCAGCTTCGCCAGGGCGACATTTATGCGCTGCCCGTTGAACACGACGCCTATGATCTCGTCGTTGTGCATCAGGTGCTGCATTATCTGGATGACCCCGCACGCGCCTTGCGCGAAGCGGTGCGCACTTTGCGCCCCGGCGGGCGCATCGTCATCATTGATTTCGCGCCTCATGATCTTGAATTCTTACGCGAGAAACATGCCCATCGCCGTTTGGGCTTTTCGGCAGATGAAATCTCGGGCCTGCTGCAAGAATGCGGACTTGATGTTGAAGACAAGCGCGATCTCGCTCCTTTCGCCAAAAACGACAGCCAACTCACCGTGTCGATCTGGGTCGGCCGCGACCGCCGTGTCGTGACGGATCTGATCCCACGCGGCACCCGCGAGGTGGCATGATGAATTCCGCCTTTCGCCCGAGCCGCAATGGCCAGCAGACCATCGCTGTCTCTTTCGAATTCTTTCCGCCCAAAACGGCCGAGATGGAAACCAATCTGTGGGAGAGCATCCATCGCCTCGCCCCGCTGGAACCGACTTTCGTGTCCGTCACCTATGGCGCAGGCGGCACAACGCGTGAACGCACCCATGCAACGGTCGCGCGCCTTGTCAAAGAAACATCGCTCAAGCCCGCCGCTCATCTGACCTGCGTAGGCGCGACACGAGATGAGGTCGATGATGTCATCCGCGCCTATGCGCAAGCCGGTGTGAAACATATTGTCGCCTTGCGTGGCGATCCGGCCGAAGGGCTGGGTGCGCAATTTCGGGCCCACCCCGGCGGCTATCAGACATCCACCGAGCTTGTGGCGGGCATCCGCAGGCTCGGTGACTTTGAAGTGACGGTCTCCGCCTATCCCGAGAAACACCCCGAAAGCAGCACGCTGGATCAGGATATTGATGTGCTCGCAGCCAAGGTCGATGCAGGTGCGACGCGCGCCATCACGCAATTCTTTTTCGAGAACGAAACCTATCTCAAATATCTCAACCGCGTGCGCCAGCGCGGCATCAATATTCCCATTCTGCCGGGCATTGTGCCTGTGCAGAATTTCAAACAGACCGCGAGCTTTGCCAAGAAAACGGGTGCCAGCGTACCGCCCTGGCTGGCTGAGCGGTTTGCAGGTCTGGAAGACGATCCCGCCACGCGCCGCCTGATTGCAGCAGCGGTGGCGGCTGAGCAAGTGCTCGACCTTGTCGATGAAGGCATTTGCGATTTCCACTTTTACACGATGAACAAGGCCGATCTCGTTTACGCGATCTGCCATTTGCTCGGTTTGCGGGCGAAGGTTTGACCATGACCAGTTTGACACCACGCAACGGCGAAGAAATCCGCGCCGCCCTTTCGGCCCTCGCACAAGAGCGCATTCTTGTGCTCGACGGGGCCATGGGCACGATGATTCAGGACCGCAAATTCTCGGAGGAAGATTTTCGCGGCGCGCGTTTCAAAGACTGGAAGCGCGATCTGCGCGGCAACAATGATCTGTTGATCCTCACCCAGCCGGATGCCATTCGCGACATTCATCTCGCCTATTTTCTGGCTGGCGCTGACATATGTGAAACAAACACATTCTCTTCGACCACCATCGCGCAGGCCGATTACGGGCTTGAAGAGGTTGTGACCGAACTCAATCGCGAAGGGGCGCGGCTGGCGCGTGAAGCGGCTGATCTTGCGCAAGCCAAAGATGGCCGCCGCCGTTTTGTGGCAGGTGCCATGGGCCCGACCAATCGCACCGCCTCGCTCTCACCCGATGTGAATGATCCCGGCTTTCGCGCCGTCAGCTTTGACGAGTTGCGCGCCGCCTATGCGCAGGCCGCTCAAGGGCTGATCGAAGGCGGCGCCGATCTCATGCTGATCGAAACCGTGTTCGACACGCTCAACGCCAAAGCCGCATTGGCTGGCATTGAGGATGCGTTTGTCGCCACGGCCACGCGTTTGCCGATCATGATTTCGGGCACGATCACCGATCTGTCGGGCCGCACGCTCTCTGGCCAGACGGCAGAAGCTTTCTGGATTTCACTGCGTCACGCCAAGCCATTCGCTATTGGTTTGAACTGCGCTTTGGGTGCGCGCGAGATGCGCGCCCATGTCGCCGATCTGGCACGCCTCACTGACACATATGTCATTGCCTATCCCAATGCGGGCCTGCCGAATGAATTCGGCCTCTATGATGAGAGCCCCGATTATATGGCCGCGCTTGTGGGCGAATTTGCCGATGCGGGACTGGTCAATATTCTGGGCGGCTGCTGCGGCACAACGCCTGCTCACATTGACGCCATCAGCAAACGCATTGCAGGTCTTGCACCGCGCAAGCCTGTCGAAGTGGCGCCCATGCTGCGCCTCGCAGGCCTTGAGCCGTTCAAACTCACATCCGACATTCGCTTTGTGAATGTCGGCGAGCGCACCAATGTCACGGGCTCGGCGCGTTTTCGCAAACTCATCAAGAATGGCGAATATGCAGCCGCTCTCGATGTCGCACGCGATCAGGTCGCCAATGGCGCGCAGATTATCGACATCAATATGGATGAAGGCCTGCTCGACTCGCAGAAAGCCATGGTTGATTATCTCAACCTCTTGGCAGCCGAGCCGGACATTGCCCGCGTGCCGATCATGGTCGATTCCTCGAAATTCGACGTGATCGAAGCCGGCCTGAAATGCATTCAGGGCAAGGCGGTGGTCAATTCCATCTCCCTGAAAGAAGGCGAAGAGAATTTCATCGCGCAAGCAAAAGTCGTGCAGCTCTATGGCGCCGCTGTTGTTGTGATGGCCTTTGATGAACAGGGCCAAGCCGACACGCTGGCACGCAAGGTCGAGATTTGCACGCGCGCATACCGCATCCTTGTCGACCAACTCGATTTCCCGCCCGAAGACATCATCTTCGATCCGAATATTTTCGCCATTGCGACCGGCATCGAAGAGCATGACAATTACGGCGTCGATTTTATCGAGGCCACACGCCAGATCCGCGCGACACTCCCCCATGTGCATGTGTCGGGCGGTGTGTCCAATCTCTCCTTCTCCTTCCGCGGCAATGAGCCGGTGCGCGAGGCGATGCACTCCATCTTTCTCTTCCATGCCATTCAGGCGGGCATGGATATGGGCATCGTCAATGCGGGCCAGCTGTCGGTCTATGAAGAGATCGATGCGGAATTGCGCGAAGCCTGTGAAGATGTCGTCCTCAACCGCCGTGCGGATTCCACCGAGCGCCTGCTCAATCTGGCCGAGAAGTTCAAAGGCCAGACGGGCGAGGTCAAAGCCAAAGATCTGGTCTGGCGCGAGCAAAGCGTCGACAAGCGTCTTGAACATGCGCTGGTCAACGGCATTACCGAATATATCGACATTGACGTCGAAGAAGCGCGCCTGCAATCGACGCGCCCGCTGGATGTCATCGAAGGCCCGTTAATGGCCGGCATGAATGTGGTGGGTGACCTGTTTGGCGCGGGCAAAATGTTTTTGCCGCAAGTCGTCAAATCGGCCCGCGTGATGAAACAGGCGGTCGCCTGGCTCATGCCCTATATGGAAGAAGAAAAAGCCCGCAATGGCGGCACGACACGTGCGAGCGCTGGCAAAATCCTCATGGCCACCGTCAAAGGTGACGTGCACGACATCGGCAAGAATATTGTCGGCGTGGTTCTGGCCTGCAACAATTATGATGTCATCGATCTGGGCGTCATGGTGCCGGCGGCCAAAATTCTCGACACGGCTAAAAAAGAAAAGGTCGATGTGATCGGCCTGTCGGGTCTGATCACACCTTCACTTGAAGAAATGGCCTTTGTCGCCTCTGAAATGGAGCGCGAAGGTTTTGACATTCCGCTTCTGATTGGTGGTGCGACGACGAGCCGTGTGCATACGGCGGTCAAAATCCATCCCAATTACAAGCGCGGGCAATCGGTCTATGTGACCGATGCCAGCCGTGCTGTGGGCGTTGTCTCTGCATTGCTCTCGCCAGAGGCCAAGGGCCAATATGTCGAGACAATCCGTGCCGAATATAAAAAAGTCGCGGATGCTCATGCACGCGCCGAAACCGACAAGCAACGCTTGCCGCTGTCGCGGGCACGCGCCAATGCGGTGAAAATCGATTGGGCCCAGTATACGCCGACCAAGCCGACATTTTTGGGCACACGCACCTTCCGCTCTTATGATGTTGCCGATCTTGTTCCCTATATCGACTGGACGCCTTTCTTCCAGACATGGGAGATGAAGGGCCGCTTCCCCGCTTTGCTTGAAGATGAAAAGCAGGGTGCGGCGGCCCGCCAGCTTTATGAAGATGCGCAAGCCATGCTCAAACGCATTGTGGACGAACGCTGGTTCCAGCCCAAAGCCATCATCGGCTTCTGGCCGGCCAATTCTGTCGGCGATGACATTACGCTCTACACGGGCGAGTCCCGCACCGACAAACTCGCCACCTTCTTCACGCTGCGCCAGCAATTGCAGCGCCGTGACGGCAAGCCCAATGTGGCCTTGTCTGATTTCGTCGCGCCGGAATCCTCGGGTGTCAAAGATTACATCGGCGGCTTTGTGGTGACGGCTGGCCTCGAAGAAGAGCGCATTGCTGAGCGCTTTGCGCGCGCCAATGATGATTACCAATCCATCATGGTGAAAGCTTTGGCCGATCGCATTGCCGAAGCCTTTGCCGAACAAAT
>CANGRU010000072.1 GCA_947456315.1 Beijerinckiaceae bacterium
TCGCTTCAGTTGAAAGAACTTCGCGCGGGCCTTCCGGCATGTGAGCAATGCCGCCGTTGAAAGGCACCATGGGATCTGCCGTGCCATTCATCAACATGAAGGCAATCGGTTGTGCAGGATTGCAACTCGCAGCCCATTCAACCGGCATGTTCGCGACAAAGGCACCCGCACCTGAAAAGAGATCGCTTTGCTCACAGGCGATTTTCATAGCGAGCATGCCGCCGCCCGAGACGCCAGCCACATAAATGCGACGATGGCTGGCAATGCCCTGTTCGATCAAACGCGTGGCGAGGGCCCGCAAAAAAGCCGCATCATCGGGTGGCGGCTCACCGGGATTGGAGCGGCCCCAATAGCCATCGACGGCATCAGGATAGACAACGGTCGCGCCGATCTTGCGGGCGATCATATCGACACCCAAACTGCGGCGGGCACGCAGACCGGCGCCACTGCCACCAGCCCCGCCATGCAGAACCATAATCACCGGACGGCGACGCTTTTTCAGCCGCTCGAATTCCACCAAAGTCGCCGTGCGCTTCACGCCATCAATGGTCAATGTCACGCGCCCATAGGCGGCTTGCGCAGGACGCGGCGCGCCGACAAGGCCCACGACCAAAGTGGCGCAGACAGCAAACAGAAGGGCGAGGCGAGGAGAGCAAGTGAACATGGGGCGATCTTGGGGGAAGTGGACCAATCCCGCAAGGCTTACACCACGCAGGCTTTGACCTCGAGGGCTCGGACACGGCAAAATGAACGACAGAAGACGGGGGAAAGTCATGCAGGACGCAACGGCAAAGACAAAGGTGTGGCTCGATATGGATCAAGCCGCGCTCGATGCGGCCTATGATCAAGCCGTTTACGCGCCCAACCAAAAGGCGGTTCATGACCGACGCCTGCTGATGTCCGCCATCACCCTGCAGCGGCTGGGCGAGCCACAGGTCATTGCTTACGGATCAGGGGCCAATCACACATTCGATCTCTATCGCGCCAAGGGTGAGAACCAGCCGCTCGTCATCTATGTCCATGGCGGTGCCTGGAAGAACGGGCGCGCACGCGATTTTGCTGTGCTGGCCGAAACCTTCGTATGCGCGGGCGCCCATGTTGCCATTCTCGATTTCGATCTCGTGCAAGATTGCAATGGTGATCTGCGCCCGATGGTCGAGCAAGTGCGGCGCGCGACCGCCAAGATCTGTGCGGAGGCCAAAACATACGGCGCCGATCCGGCGCGCATTCATATTGTGGGACATTCCTCAGGCGCGCATATGGGCGGCTGCATCCTCACCACCGACTGGGTGAAAGACTTCGGGCTGTCGCAACATATTTTGCGGGGCGGCGTTCTCTTGTCAGGCATGTATGAGCTGGAGCCGGTGCGCCGCTCCAAGCGCTCGGAATATGTCGCTTTCACCGACGAGACCGTCGAACAGCTTTCAGCAATCCGTCATATCGACAAACTCGCCTGCCCTTTGATTCTGGCCTTCGGCACGCTGGAAACGCCCGAGTTCCAGCGCCAAACGCGCGAGTTTCATGCCGCCGTCACAGCAGCCGGCAAGCCCGCCGCGCTTTACATCGGCACGGGCTATAATCATTTCGAAATATTGGAAACGCTCGCCAATCCATACGGATTGCTGGGCCATCCGGCGCTCAGACAGATGGGATTGGCGAGCTAAAGATCAAGCCTTGGGTGGCTGCTGAACAGCAATGCCATTGTCGGCAAAATGCGCGGCCAGTTCACCGGCCTGGAACATTTCGCGCACGATGTCGCAACCGCCAACAAATTCGCCCTTCACATAGAGCTGCGGGATTGTCGGCCAATTGGCGAAATCCTTGATGCCCTGACGGATGCCTTCATCCTCCAGAACATTCACGCCCTTATAGGGGACGCCGAGATAGTCGAGGATTTGAACCACCTGACCAGAAAAACCGCACATCGGAAAATCAGGTGTGCCTTTCATGAACAGCACAACATCATTGCCGGTGACTTCTTTTTTGATTTGCTCCTGCACATCGGTCATGGTTTTGCATCCTTTGATCGGGCGGAGGTCAAGGATCCGCCGGGTTTTTGCAAATATAAGGGCTGCGCGTCTGACGCGCCAGTGTCAGGCTGGCGAAGATGTCGTCAGAGCCAGAGCGTGAAGCTCTCCGCCCATGCGACCTTTCAGCGCCGCATAGACCATCTGATGCTGCTGGACACGCGTCTTGCCCTTGAAAGCCGAGGACACAACGGTTGCGGCATAATGATCACCATCGCCCGCCAGATCCGTGATCTGCACAGTCGCGTCTGGAAAAGCCTCTTGGATCAGAGCTTCGATATCTTTTGCCTGCATGGCCATTTTTAAAAATCCTTATGCCTGTCCAGCCATATAGGCCGGCAGCCACCCTTCATGGGCCCTATCCAGCGTGGCAATGACCACAGGCTTTTCACCCGGCAGTTCAAGCGCATCACCGCCTGTTGTGCCGATCACAGCGGCCGGCACGCCCTTGGCCTTGGCGTCAGCCAGAATCTTCGAGGCTTCATCCGCGCTTGCACTCAGCAAATAGCGCGCCTGATCTTCGCCAAACAAAGTCGCATGCGGTTGTGCGCCCAGATCACAGGTGATCTTCGCGCCAATCTTGCCCGCCATGGCCATTTCAGCCAGCGCAACAGCCAGACCACCATCGGAGAGATCATGCACGGCATCGACACGGCGTGCGGTAATCAAAGCGCGCACGAAATCGCCATTGCGACGCTCTGCGACGAGATCAACCGGTGGCGGCGCACCTTCTTCACGACCACAGACATCGCGCAGATAAACAGATTGTCCGAGCCAACCCTGTGTCTCGCCAATCAGGATGATCTGCTGTCCGGCTTTTTTGAAAGCGACAGAGGCTGACTGCGTCACATCTGCGATGACACCCACACCACCGATGGACGGTGTTGGCAAAATGCCGCGACCCTGTGTTTCATTGTAGAGCGACACATTGCCTGACACGATCGGGAAATCGAGCGCGCGTGCGGCGTCTCCGATGCCCTCCAAGCAGCCAACAAGCTGGCCCATATATTCGGGCTTTTCAGGATTGCCGAAATTGAGATTGTCGGTGAGAGCGAGCGGCAAAGCGCCCGTCGCTGTCAGATTGCGCCAAGCTTCGGCCACAGCCTGCTTGCCACCTTCAACCGGATCGGCTTCGCAATAACGCTGCGAGACATCGG
Source organism: Beijerinckiaceae bacterium (assembly GCA_947456315.1). Taxonomy (GTDB): domain Bacteria; phylum Pseudomonadota; class Alphaproteobacteria; order Rhizobiales; family Beijerinckiaceae; genus Terripilifer. The sequence continues at coordinate 3,185 of CANGRU010000072.1, forward strand.
TTGTCATGGCAAGCCCCTTGGGGCCATCACCAATGCGCACAACGCCAGCGTCGCCACCCGGCTGCTGCACACTGTTGCCAAGAATGAGATGATCATATTGTTCCCAGACCCAACGCTTTGAGCAGAGGTCCGGTGTGCCGATCAAATGCACGAGTGCATCGGCATTGGATTTCGGCGGCTTCACAGAAGCACCTTCAATGACGGGCTTTTTGGGCGTTGGCACATGCGGGCGATCATAGAGCGGGGCCTCATCGCCCAGTTCCATGATCGGCAGATCGGCTTCGATCTTGCCCTTGTGCTTGATGACGAAACGCTTTGTGTCGGTCGTCTTGCCGATGACGGCAAAGTCGAGACCCCATTTGACGAAAATCGCTTCGGCTTCTTTTTCTTTTGCCGGATCAAGCACCATGAGCATGCGCTCCTGGCTTTCCGACAACATCATTTCATAAGCGCTCATGCCTTCTTCGCGGCAGGGCACTTTATCAAGATCAAGCTCGATACCGAGGCCACCCTTGGCGCCCATTTCAACGGCGGAAGAGGTGAGACCAGCTGCGCCCATATCCTGAATAGCAATGACGCAGCCCTTGGCCATGATTTCAAGGCAGGCTTCGAGCAACAGCTTTTCGGAGAAGGGATCACCGACCTGCACGGTCGGGCGCTTTTCTTCTGCATCCGCTTCAAAGGAGGCAGAGGCCATGGTCGCGCCATGAATACCATCGCGGCCTGTCTTGGAGCCCAGATAAACAATCGGGCGACCAACGCCTGTGGCTTTGGCGTAAAAAATCTCGTCCGTCTTGGCCAGACCCACCGCCATCGCATTGACGAGAATATTGCCGTCATAGCGCGTGTGGAAATTCACCGAGCCGCCAACGGTCGGCACGCCGAAGGAATTGCCATAGCCGCCAATGCCCGCCACGACGCCCGACACAAGATGGCGTGTCTTGGGATGATCGGGCGAACCAAAGCGCAGCAGATTGAGGCAGGCAATCGGGCGCGCACCCATGGTGAAGACGTCGCGCAAAATGCCGCCCACACCCGTCGCTGCACCCTGATAGGGCTCGATGAAGGACGGGTGGTTGTGACTTTCCATTTTAAAGACGCAAGCCTGCCCATCACCAATGTCGATGACGCCGGCATTTTCACCCGGACCCTGAATAACCCACGGGGCCTTGGTCGGCAGTTTGCGCAAATGCAGACGCGAGGATTTGTAAGAACAATGCTCGTTCCACATGGCTGAGAAAATGCCCAGCTCCGTGATCGAAGGCGCGCGGCCGATCAGCTTGAGGATGCGCTCATATTCGTCCGGCTTCAGGCCATGTTCGGCGACAAGCTGCGGCGTGATTTCAATCGACTGGCTCAAGTGATGGCCCTCTGGCAGCAGGCCGCAACGGGCCCGGGGAGCTATGTTTCGCGCCTGTTCAGGCTGCAACGAGGCTTTTGAAAAGACCTGCACCATCAATACCGCCGACCAGCGGATCAATGAGATTTTCAGGATGCGGCATCATGCCAAGCACATTGAGCTTGTCTGAATAAATGCCGGCAATGTCATTGGTCGACCCATTCGGATTGGCGAGACCGCCGACCACGCCCTGCGCATCGCAATAGCGGAAGGCCACGCGACCATCACCTTCAAGGCGCTTGATCGTTTCGTCATCGGCTTCGTAATTGCCTTCACCATGGGCGATGGCAACTTTGATGATCTGGTTTTTCGTGTAAGCGCGCGTGAAATCGGTATCAGCGCGCTCGACGCGCAGATGCTGCATCTTGCAGATGAAGCGCAGATCCTTGTTGCGCATCAAAACGCCGGGCAACAATCCGCCTTCGCAGAGAATCTGGAAGCCATTGCAAATGCCAAGCACGAGACCACCGCGTGCGGCATGTGCACGAACAGCATCCATGATCGCCGCACGCCCTGCAATAGCGCCACAGCGCAGATAATCGCCATAACTGAAGCCGCCGGGCAGCAGCACAAGATCCGTGCCGGCCGGCAGCTCTGTCTCGGCATGCCAGACAATCTGCGGCTTTTTGCCCGTCGCCATTTCAAGCGCACGAACAGCATCGCCTTCGCGATTGGAACCTGGGAAAAGAACAACAACGGCTTTCATGCAACCAAGCCTTGGATCAGACGATCTCGACGCGATAATTTTCAACGACCGTATTGGCGAGCAGTTTCTCGCACGCGGCCTTCAGCAAAACTTCAGCCTGTGCGCGATCTTGCGTCGACAATTCAATGTCGAACACCTTGCCCTGACGCACGCTATCAACGCCAGCGATGCCGAAGGATTTCAGCGCGCCTTCGATGGCTTTGCCTTGCGGATCAAGAACGCCGGTCTTGAGTGTGACGGTGACGCGGGCCTTCATGCTTTTGCCTTCAGATCAGAAAGGATGAAACGAGGCGGGGGCTGCAAAGCCCCCGATCCGGTTTTTTGTAAGTGCTTACTGCACGAGCTTGGGGCCACCCGAACGTGGCGGCTCGTTTTCCTGCATGATGCCAAGACGACGTGCGACTTCGCTATAGGCTTCCACAAGACCGCCCATATCGCGACGGAACAAATCCTTGTCGAGCTTGTCGTTCGACTTGATGTCCCACAGACGGCAGGAGTCGGGCGAGATTTCATCCGCCACAACAATGCGCATCATCTCGCCTTCCCAGAGGCGGCCGCATTCCATCTTGAAATCAACAAGACGAATACCGACACCCAGGAACAGGCCCGAAAGGAAATCATTGACGCGAATGGCCAGCGCCATGATGTCGTCGATTTCCTGCGGGCTTGCCCAACCGAAAGCGGTGATGTGTTCTTCCGACACCATCGGGTCGTTGAGCGCATCATTCTTGTAATAGAATTCGATGATCGAGCGCGGCAATTGCGTGCCTTCTTCGATCCCGAGACGTTGCGACAGAGAGCCGGCAGCGACGTTGCGCACGACAACTTCGAGCGGCACGATTTCGACTTCGCGAATGAGCTGCTCGCGCATGTTCAAACGGCGAATGAAATGGGTCGGCACGCCGATGTCATTGAGGTTCTGAAAGATGAACTCGGAGATCCGGTTATTCAGGACGCCCTTGCCATCAATGACTTCATGCTTTTTGGCATTGAAGGCTGTGGCATCGTCCTTGAAATGCTGGATAAGCGTTCCAGGCTCAGGGCCTTCATAAAGGACCTTGGCCTTGCCTTCGTAAATGCGACGGCGGCGGTTCATGGGGATCAACCGTGGCTTGAGGAAATTCATTGCGGGCCAGAGCTTGTGATTCCAAATCCTGCCGCGACAGGGCGCAAACTATCCCCTTTGACTGGCAGGCACAATGCAAGGCCCCCGATCAACCCCCATTCACGATGACGCGGCTGTGAATAGCGCTGGCCAGAGTGATGCCATGCCCTTGATATAGCTCATATGATTCGCCACTTCGGGGCTTTATACGTGTCTGAAGCGGCCCGGTGGCAGCGCGTCTGGAGGATGACATGACCGATCTCAACAAACGTGGCGATGCTTTCGAGAATAAATTCGCCCATGACGAGAGCCTGCGCTTCAAGGCCCTGGCCCGCCGCAACAAGCTTTTGGGGCTCTGGGCTGCCGAAAAGCTCGGCCAGAGCGGGGAAGAGGCCCAAGCCTATGCCCGCAGCGTGGTCAGCACGGATCTCGAGGAGGTCGGAGACGAGGATGTGTTCCGCAAGATCCGCAAGGATTTCGATGGAGCCAAAATCGCCCAATCCGACCATCAAATCCGCCGCACCATGGAAGAATTGCTCGCCAAAGCGATCGAAGAGATCAAAGCTGGCCGCTGAGAAAGACTTTCTTCAGGCGGAGCGGGGAATATGGCGCCATGTCAGCCCCCCGCCCTGCCCCTACACCTGATTCTGAGCGCCAGCTCGCCTTCCCGCAGGCGGCCGGCGACCTCAGCCTTGAGGCGCAAGCCTGGATCAGGCATCTGGCCGCCCAGCGGCGGGTTTCCCCCCTGACGGTCGAGGCCTATACCCGTGACCTGACACAGTTTTTATCCTTTTTGACCGAGCATCTGGGTGGCCGGCCCGATCTGGCAGCTTTTGCCGAATTGAAACCCGCCGATTTGCGCGCCTTTATGGCGATGCGCCGCTCCCACAACATCGAAAGCCGCTCCTTGATGCGCGCGCTGGCCGCCCTGCGCTCTTTTGCCCGCCATTTGGAGCGCGAAGGCAAAGGCAAAGCTGCGGCCTTTGTGGCCGTGCGCAGCCCCAAAATCGCCCGCAGCCTGCCCAAGCCCATCCCGGCCCAAGCGGCCATGGATATGATGGATGTCGGCACCCGGGCGGGCGAGGCACGCGAGCCCTGGATTCTCGCCCGCGACGCCGCCGTCA
>CANGRU010000073.1 GCA_947456315.1 Beijerinckiaceae bacterium
AAGCAGGCGATGATGGAGGCATCCGCCAGCCGATAGCTTTGCGTCATGAAAATCTGTCCGGCCCCGCCCAAGAGACCCGTGCAGATCAACGGCCACCAATGCGCAGTCTCAGGCCAGACCCAGGCTTGCGAGGCAATGAGCGGGCCCAGCAGCGCCTCGACCGGCCAAACTTCGGCCAGCAGGATGATGAACAGGCTCACCAAAGTCGTCGTGCCCTGAAAATAGAAGACGATGGCGCCCGTGTCTTCGGTCCGCGTCAGGCGCCGTGTCTGGATCATCGCAATGGAGACCAGCGCCGCACCACCAAAGGCGCAGAGCGCGCCAATGGCATTGGCAGACTGTAGCCCCGCGCCCAAATGCTCCCAGAGCATGACCAGCACGCCGCCAAAGCCGATGCATACAGCTGCCCAGCGCAGCCCATTGACCTGCTCATGCAGGACCCATGCGGCAAAAACGACAATCAACAGCGGCGCAGCATAGCCAATGGCCGTGACATCTGCGAGCGGCAACAAGCCATAGGCGGCAAACATGAGAAACATACTGCCCACGCCCGCCAGCGAGCGCACGAGATGGCCCAAAAACCAATTGGTATAAAGCGCACGCGGAAAATCACCGCGCATCAACAGCCAGACCACCAGCACAACCAGCGCGAAGGCTGAACGGAAAAAGACCAGCTCGGCGATTGGGTAGGCGCTGTAATATTTGACGAGCGCCAGCATGCCCGAGAAGAGCAAAGTCGATGTGATTTTGGCGGCTATCCCGACGAGCATGATTCTGCTTTTGTTGCGCGCAGCACCATGGGGGGAGCGGCATCAGATTGTCAAAAGCCGGAGCCTGTCCCTGCGGTCTTTGCTCGTCATGGCGAGGCGGCCGAAGGCCGACGCGGCAATCCAGACAAGCAGCCTATGAGACTCTGGATTGCGTCGCTTACGCTCGCAATGACGGGCACTATTTCTTCGGAGGCTTTGCCGGTCCATCCACAGCCGGCAGACTCTTGAGATAGTCGGCCATCGCATCGCGGTCGGCTTTGGACAGTGCCGCCATATTTTTCACGACATCGGCCATGGAGGAACCGACCGAGTCAAAATCAGGCGTGAAGCCTGTGGCGAGCAGCTCGGACACATCGGCCTTCGACCATGAGCCCAAACCTTTGGCTGTGATATTGGGCACCCAGCCGCGCCCTTCCGGATCAGGCCCGCCCGCATAACGCTGGGCCGAGATAATGCCGCCCAAAATATTGCGCGGCGAATGACATTCGGCGCAATGGCCGAGCGCATCGGCCAGATAGCGGCCACGGTTCCAGGCTTCAGTCCTGGATGCATCCGCGACAATGGGCTGCGTATCCAGAAAGAGCACCTTCCACACGCCGACAAAACGACGAATGGAAAATGGAAAAGGCAGATCATGCGCGGGCGCCTTGCCCTCGACCGCCGGCAATGTGCGCAGATAGGCCATCAAATCGCGGATATCTTCAATCCGCGCATGTGCGTAAGTGGTGTAGGGGAAAGCCGGATAATAATGCTCGCCCTTGGGCGACACACCGCGTTGCATGGCATTGGCGAGATCAGCCACTGACCAAGCGCCGATGCCATCGCTTTTATGCGAAGAAATATTGGGTGCGATGAATGTGCCGAATTCTGTTTTCAGCGCCAGTCCGCCACCGAGTTTTTTGCGGTCTGTCTCGCCCGGCTTCACATGGCAGGACGCGCAACCACCCGCATGAAAAACAATCTCGCCGCGTGCGGCATCGCCGCCGCTCTCCAGTCCCGCTGCTTGCGCGGCATCCAATCCTTGTGGGCGCGTGATCCACACAAAGACAGAAAGCCCCGCAACAGCGAGCACAAGACAGAGCGTGGCGAGACGCTTCATGATGGACGCTTAGTTCTTCTTGGCGCGATAGCCTTCATGGCAGCCGCCGCATGCGCGCACGACATTCGGGAACGTCGCTTTGAAGCTGGCTTCATCCTTGATGGCGCCTTGAGCGGCTTCAGCATCGGCCGCAAACTTCGCCCATTTCGCTTCAAAGTCTGCCTTGTCGCTCCAGACCTTCGGCAGAGCGGCTGTTTCATTGCCGGTCTCGGTGCCGGCGGGGAACAAGGTCGGCGCCTTTTTGGCAGAGTCTGCAAAAGTTTTCAGCGTGGTCTGGACGGCTGCCAGATCAAACGCCTGTTCGCCCTTCAGCATGGCAGCCGGTGCGCGACCAGCTTGGCCCAGACCCTTCATCAGCTGCTGGCGTTCAGCAATGACATTGTTCTGTGCAACGGCTGCAACAGAAGAGAGGCCAGCCACGAGAGCGGTTGCAATGATAAGTCCACGAAACATGTTGATCTCCTGAAATAGAAACGATGACGGATATTACTTTTCGACGGGCAGGCCGGCGGCCAGCCAAGCATTCATGGAACCTTGAAAATGCGTATGCACATCGGCGCGACCTGCGGACTGGGCGAGTTCGAGCCCCTGCAACGTGCGTGCACCTGAACGGCAGGACAAGACAACCGGCTTGTCGGTCGGCAAGCCGGCGGGATCGAAAGCAGACAGCGGCATGTTGAGCGCGCCGGGGATATGACCGGCTGCGAATTCATGCGGCTCGCGCACATCAACGAGATGGATCGAATCTGAGGCCAAAGCCTTCTGCAGGTCTTCGAGGCTCATCACATCCACACGCATCATGGCTTACGTCTCCGTTTGATTTCCAACCCGACCTGTTTAGCGGAAAATGCCGCTATGGGCGAGATAAAGCTCGAGATTGAAGACAAGCGCCCCCACCCCCAAAAGTGCAAAAGGATGCATACGCGGGCGCCAAGTCAGCATGGCGGCAACAAAAACCGCCAAGCCCCAGGCGAGAGGTCCGGCATCCGCCATACGAAAAATCGCAATGGCCCCGGAAAACATGAGCCCTGTGCCGATGGGGGCCAGACCCATTTCCAGCGCCGCATGCCATTCGCGACCGCGATAACGGTTCCAGACTTTAGACACGGCCAGACACAGAATGGATGAGGGCAGGAAGAGCGCCAGCGTCGCCACAATGGCTCCACCCCAGCCAGCAACCTTCCAGCCGATCAATGTGCCGAGCATGGAGCCCGGCCCCGGCGCCACACGCGCCACAGCAAAGATCTCGATGAATTCACGCGCCGACATCCAGTGCTGGACGTCAACGGCTTCTTTCTGGATCGGCGCGAAGATCGACGGGCCACCGCCAATCGCCACCAGCGACAGCGGCACAAAGACGCTCATCAAAGCGAGATAGGGAGAGAGGGAGGAATCCTCACGCATCGGAGGCACCCTTTCTCGGCCAGACCGCCGCTATGCTCAAAGGCGCGATGATGAGCACAACCGGCACCAGCGGCCATTCCATCACACCGACCGAGACAAAGGTCGCAACCATGGCGATCATCGGCGCAATGCGGCGCATGCGCTGGATACGCTGCGTGCCGATCACACCCAAGCGCAGATTGAGCCCGACAGCCGCAGCCGCAACACCATCGACGCAAGCATGCAGCACCGGATAATCCTGCACATAGTGATAGCCGATGGCGACAAAGACGCAGAGCACCGTCGGGCCCGACATGAGCGCCAATAGCGACACCGCCGCGCCCGCCGCACCGCGAATGCGATAGCCGACATAGACGCACAGATTGGTGACATTGGCGCCCGGCACAACTTGCGCCAAAGCAATGCCGGAGAGGAAATCCTCATTGCCCATCCAGCGATAGCGATGCACGACCTGGCGATGAATCCAGCCCGACAAACCGCCACCAAACGAAAAGACCCCGATCCAGAACAAAACGCCGCCCAGTTTGAACAGCGAGGGCGGCGGAGCCAGATCATCTTGCGTCGGGGTGGGCTGGGCCATGATTCGTCTTTCTTGTTGGCCCCAGTGTAGGTGGCCTTGGCCGTCATTGCGAGCCGCGCAACCTGTTCCCCTCCCCCTTGAGGGGAGGGGTTAGGGGTGGGGGTCACGCAATGTTTTTAGAACTACAGACCACAAGATTGCTTCGGCTCACGCGCGCAATGACAAGACACATGGTGCGACCCCCACCCCGCTCGGGCTTGCGCCCGAGTCGTCCCTCCCCTCAAGGGGGAGGGTGTTTCGGAGCAACTACCCCACCAGCACAATCCGCACGTCATTCACATTGGTCAGCGTGGGGCCGGTGACGACCAGCGTGCCTGCGGCCTCGAACACATCATAGGAACGATGCGCATCGAGCATGGCGCGCGGATCAAATCCTTGGGTCCGCGCCTGCGCCAATGTATCGGGTGCAAACCATGCGCCGGCATTGTTTTCCGACCCGTCGATGCCATCCGTATCGCCTGCCAGAGCGCAGATGTCCGTGCCCTCCAAAGCCAGCGCCAGCGACAGCAGAAACTCGCTGTTGCGACCACCGCGTCCTGACACAGCGCCCGTGACACGCCCTTCTCCCCCCGAAATGATGGCGATGCGTTTTGCCTGCCGCGCGAAATGGCGGGCCATGCCGGCCATGACGAGGCCGATTTCGCGCGCTTCGCCTTCAATGAAATCACCCAGCACCAGCGGCTCATAGCCGGCGCGGCGCGCAACATTTGCGGCAGCTTCAAGCGAGGCGAAGCCGGAACCGATCAGATGATTTTCAACGCGCGCGAAAACAGGATCACCGGGCTTGGGTGTTTCAATAAAGTTCGGCGCTCTGATCTTCAGCCGCGCACAAATGGCTTCAGCCTGCGCCCGCGTGCTGGCATCAGGCACTGTCGGGCCAGACGCGATGGCCGAGAGATCATCGCCCGGCACATCCGAAATAATCAGCGAGACAACGCGCGCGGGATAACAAGCCGCAGCCAATTGCCCGCCTTTGATGGCCGAGAGATGGCGGCGCACGCAATTCATGTCCGTGATGCCCGCCCCACTGGCGAGCAGCGCGCGGCTGATCTCCTGCTTGTCTTCAAACGACACGCCTCGCGCCGGCAAAGTGAGCAGCGCAGAACCGCCGCCCGAGATCAGACACAGCACAAGATCATCGGCGCCTGCCGATTGCGCGAGCTGCAAGATGCGCTCGGCAGCTTTACGCCCTGCCGCATCGGGCACAGGGTGAGCGGCTTCCACCACTTCGATTGATGTGCAATTGAGCGCATGGCCGTAGCGCGTGACCACAAGTCCCTCCAGCGGCCCCGGCCAATGATCTTCGACAGCTTTGGCCATGCTGGCCGCCGCTTTGCCCGCGCCCAGAACAATCGTGCGACCCTTGGGCGGTGCGGGCAGATGTCTGGGCACGCAGAGCGCGGGATCAGCGGCAGCAATGGCGGCCGCAAACATATCGCGCAACAGCTGCGGGCGCGCGCTCATCAGAAACGCGCCGGATGATTCTTGTGCCAATGGCGCGCAATATCCAGACGCGTCGCGCACCAAGCCTCGTCGCCAAAGCCCTTCACATAATCCATGAAACGCGCGAGCGCCGCCGCACGACCCGGACGACCGACCAGACGGCAATGCAGACCCACCGACATCATTTTGGGAAAGCCCGCGCGGCCCTCTTCCATCAACACGTCGAAGGAATCTTTGAGGTAGGCGTAAAACTGATCGCCCGAATTGAAACCCTGCGGGGTCGCAAAACGCATGTCATTGGCATCCAGCGTATAGGGTATGATGAGATGCGGGCCTTTGGGCCCCTTCACCCAATAAGGCAGATCATCGGCATAGGCGTCGGATGAATAGAGAAAGCCGCCCTCTTCCATCACCAGCTCTGCTGACTGCATGGAGGCGCGGCCTGTATACCACCCGAGTGGCCGCTCGCCTGTGACTTGCGTGTGGATGCGGATCGCTTCCATCAGATGCGCGCGTTCGTCTTCTTTGGCGTAATCCTTGTATTCGATCCATTTGAGACCGTGGCTGGCGATTTCCCAATTGGCTTCTTTCATCGCCGCCACTTGCTCGGGCGAGCGCATCAGCGCATGTGCCACGCCATAGACGGTGGCTGGAATGTTGCGCGCCGTGAACATGCGCCACAGCCGCCAGAAACCGGCACGCGCGCCATATTCATAAATCGATTCCATATTCCAGTGACGCTGGCCCGCCCAAGCGGCAGCCCCCACGATTTCAGAGAGGAAAGCCTCGGAGGCCGCATCGCCGTGCAGAATATTGTTCTCGCCGCCCTCTTCATAATTGACGACAAATTGCACACAGACCTTCGCCCCGCCCGGCCATTTCGGATCGGGAGGATTGCGGCCATAGCCTGTCATGTCGCGGGGATAGTCGGTCATGTCACGTCCTTGTTTTGTCGCCGTCCTTGCGAGGAGCTGAAGGCGACGAAGCAATCCAGACGGCAGACGATGGTGCCTTCTGGATTGCTTCGCTCCGCTCGCAATGACGAGTGTAGCGGGACGGCGGGCTTGAATCCACACCCTCCCCGGTCCAAACTCCCCCCATGCTCGATCTCGACACGCTCGACCTGAAGCGCTTGCGCGCCTTTCAACTGGTGGCTCGCAATGGCAGCCTGCGGGGCGCGGCCACACGGCTCAAACAGACCATCCCCGCCATTTCGGGCAAAATCCGCAAGCTGGAAGAAGATCTCGGCTTTGATCTGTTTGAGCGCCTGCCCAACCGTTTGGTGCTGACGCGCGCGGGGGAAAAGTTCTTGCGCGAGGTGGATGGCATTTTCGAGCGCACTGAACAGGCGCTCGCCACTTTGCAAGGCAAGCCCCTTCCCCACAAACGCCTCGCGGTTTCGGTGGGGAGCGATCACGCCTGGTATTTCGCGCCCAAGATCCGCGATTTTCTGGCCCGCTTTCCCGAAGTGGAATTGGGCTTTCGCGTCTATAAATCAGCCGAAGCGCTGGAGGCGCTGGACCGCGGACAGGTCGAAATCTCGCTGGGGATTTTTCCCGATCTGCCGCGCTCTCTGGAAAAGAAGGCGCTTGTCGGCACCAGCCTGTCGCTCGCTTACAATCCGCAGGAATTCGGCCGTGCGCGTAAACCCGCCTCACTGGCCGATGTAGCGCGCCAACGCCTGATCGTGCCGCCGTAATCCACTGTGACACGCAAACTGATCGAGAAAAATCTGCGCAAGGATATCGACCGCGCCTCCTCGCTCATCGAAGTGCCGACCTGCGAGACAGCGGCCACATTTGTCGAAATGGGCGTCGGGCCTGCCATTGTGCACACACTCTGCATCGAGCGGCATTTGTCGCGCCATGTGCAGGCGCTGGATCTGGGGCCCCGCGTGGGCGCGCTGCAATTTTCGGCGATCTACCGCAAAGGCGCGTTGAAAAACCCGCTCGTCAAAGCCCTGCTCGACCAGGTTTCAGGTTAAGCACAGCTTTATCTCCCCTACACAAAGTCTAAAATTGTGGAAC
>CANGRU010000074.1 GCA_947456315.1 Beijerinckiaceae bacterium
CGTCAATGCCGGGCCATTCCTTGGCCTGCTTCTTCAATGCCGCGACATCGAACTTGCCATCGGGCGCATGCGCGATGACAGCATTGGGCATGCCTTTGTCGCGAATGAGAGCAGTGAGTGCGCGCGTGTCTATGCCGCACAGGCCGATGATCTTGCGGGCTTTCAGCCAGGCATCGAAGTGGCGTGTGGCGCGATGATTGGCGGGCTCTGTGATCGGCGCTTGCACGATGACGCCGCGAATGCCGCTGTCGGCGGCCATGTTCACCGTTTCAATATCTTCCTCATTCGTGCCGACATTGCCGATGTGAGGGAAAGTGAAGGTGACGATCTGGCCGGAATAGGAAGGGTCGGTGAGGATTTCCTCATAGCCGGTGATGGCGGTGTTGAAACAGACTTCGCCAACCGATGTGCCTGTGGCACCCAGGCCAAAGCCTTCGATCACTGTGCCGTCAGCCAGCACCAGAAGGGCTGTCGGGGTAGGCTTTTGCCAACCTGTGGCGGCTTTGTCTTGAACGGGCGTGGTCATGGCTCTACACCGTCTTTCGCGCGTTCGGGCGCGGCGCGAGAACTCGCTGGCGCGACCGGACGGCTTATTCGAAGAATCTTAAGGGTCGCAGTCACCATAAAGGGCGCGACGATTGCGCGGAAGCTAGGTGAGGGGGGCTTTCGCGTCAACCCTGTGGGATAATCGGAACAACCAGAATTTTCAGCTGTTTAGCTTAGGCACGCGAGAGCGTGGCCGGATCAGGAGAACAAGAATGTCGCTGCGCGAGCGTTTCACCCAATCGATGAAGGATGCCATGAAGGCGGGCGACAAGACCCGTCTGGGCGCCATTCGCCTCATTCAGGCCACCCTCAAGGACCGCGATATTGAAGCGCGCGGCGCCGGAAAAGAGGTCTCGGACGACGATATTCTGGCCATGTTGCAGAAGATGATCAAAAGCCGTCAGGAATCCTTGGCCATGTATGAACAGGCCGGTCGTGAGGATCTGGCTGCCCAGGAGCGCGGCGAAATTGCCGTCATTCAGGACTTCCTGCCCGCGCAAATGTCGGATGAGGACGTCAAGGCCGCCATTGCTGCAGCCATTTCCGAGACAGGTGCCTCTGCCATGAAGGACATGGGCAAGGTCGTTGCTGCGCTCAAGGCCAAATTCACCGGCCAGATGGACTTCGCCAAGGCCAGCGCCCTGGTCAAGGCCGCGCTCAACGGCTGAGGTGGTCCACAACCTGTGGATAAAGTGAAAAAACGGGGGGTAGCCGCCCCCCGCTGTCCCTGTGCCGTTCCGCTCCTATATGAAGGGGGCTCAGGAGCTTGCCCGCAGCATGCGTTTCCCGCCGTCCTTTCTCGATGAGATCAAAGCCCGTCTTCCGGTTTCGGAAGTCGTGCGGCGGCGCGTCAAATTGCAGAAGTCGGGGCGCGAGTGGAAAGGCCTGTCACCGTTCAATCAAGAGAAGTCACCTTCCTTCTTCGTCAATGATCAGAAGATGGCGTGGTTTGATTTTTCCTCCGGTCGCAATGGCAATGTCTTCGACTTCGTCATGGAGACGGAGGGTCTGAGTTTTCCAGAAGCGGTGGAGCGCTTGGCGTCCGAAGCGGGCCTCTCTTTGCCTACCGTCACACCCGAAATGCAGGAGCGCGAACGCAAGCGCACCAGCCTGCAGGATGTGCTCGAACTGGCTGCGGCTTTCTTTGAAAGCCAATTGCAGGTGCAAGCAGGCGCCCGCGCCCGCGGCTATCTGGCTGATCGTGGTCTGGGGCCTGCCATCCAGAAGCAATTCCGTTTGGGCTATTCGCCCAATGAGAAATTCGCATTGCGCGATTATCTCGCGGGCAAAGGTGCCACGCTTGAGCAGATGATTGAATCAGGCCTGCTGATTCATGGCGAAGAGATCGCCGTGCCTTATGATCGTTTTCGCGATCGTGTGATGTTTCCGATTTGTGACCGCGGCGGCAAAGTCATCGCTTTTGGTGGCCGTGCGCTGGATAAAGAGGCGCAAGCCAAATATCTCAATTCGCCTGAAACATCGCTCTTTCACAAAGGTGCCGTGGTCTACAACCACCACAATGCACGCAAAGCCGCCCATGACATGGGGCAGGTGATTGCGGTGGAAGGTTATGTCGACGTCATCTCGATGAGCGTTGCAGGCTTCCCCAATGTTGTCGCGCCGCTTGGCACGGCGCTCACACCCGACCAATGCGAATTGCTGTGGCGCATGTCGGAAGAGCCCGTGCTGTGTTTTGATGGCGATCGGGCGGGCCGCAAAGCGGCCTATCGCGCCATTGATACGGCTCTGCCGCTGATTGGTCCGGGCAAGAGTTTGCGTTTTGCTTTTCTGCCAGACGGACAGGATCCGGATGATCTCGCCCGCTCCGGCGGACATGATGCCATTGCCGATGTCATCGGTGGCGCACGTCCACTGGTCGATGTGCTGTGGACGCGCGAGACCGAGGCGGGGCCGCTCGATACCCCTGAACGGCGCGCCGCACTGGAGCGGCGCTTGAGCGAGCTGATGAATGCCATCCGCGACGAGACCCTGCGCCGCTATTACCGCGATGACATCCGCGCCCGCCTTGATGCTCTGTCGGGGCGTGCCCAGACGGGCGCCTATCCGCGCGCCGGCGCCACTCGGCGTGCCCCTGCCGCGGGTCGGGGCGGGGGACGTGGTTATTCGGGCTATGGCCAGCCTCCGGCCTATACGGCCTCGCCGCCCCTGATCAGTGCGGCCCTGACCCGCAGCCGGGTTTTTTCCGGTTCGGGCGGGATTCCGCGCCGGGAGTCGGAAATTCTGCTGAACCTTTTGAACCATCCGGGCCTGCTGGCCCGTCATGCGGAGGAGCTGTCCGAGCTCGAGCTGGTGGGTCGCGAGACCGCCCGCCTGCGCGGGGCTATGACGGCTCTGGCAGCGGAAACCTATGCGGATCATGTGGAATTACGTTTGGCTATCGACCGGATGGGGTTACAAAGCGAGCGCATGGCCATTGAGGCGGCGGCCCAGCCGATCGCCTGGCCGCTGAAGCCGGATGCGGCCGAAGTGGACGCCGGAGAGGTTTTACGACAGGCCTTGGCCTTGCATCGGCGCGCCCGGGCACTACATAGGGAACTTAAATCCGCTGAAATCGCGCTGGGCGAGGACGCCAACGAGCAAAATCTTGCGCGGTTGCGCGAGATACAGGCTGAGCTTTCCGGGATTGAGGGTCGCGAGGCCGCGGTCGAGGGGTTTGGCCTCTCATCCGGGCGCGAAGGACAGGTTTTGTAAGGACATGAGCGGGGAGCCCTTAGGGTTCGCCCGCCTATATCGTTGTTTAGGACCGGCTTAAGCCGGTCTGGCCTAAAGTTGGCCACGAGTGATTCGGGCCGGCAAGGCGGGATGGAGTTTGAGGATGGCCAAGAAGGACGAAGAGAAGCGCGAAGGCGAAACGGCCGCCCCAGAGACGTCCGACAGCCCGCTGCTCGACCTTTCGGATGCTGCCGTTAAGCGGATGATCAAGCTCGCCAAGAAGCGCGGCTATGTCACCCATGATGAATTGAACGCCGTTCTGCCCTCGGAAGAAGTTACCTCCGACCAGATCGAAGACGTCTATGCCATGCTCAATGAAATGGGCATCACCGTGTCTGAAGCCGAAGACAATGAAGACGGCGACGCTGAAGACGCGCCTGAAGAAGCGGCAGAAGAATCCGATTCCACAGATCTTGTCGATGTGGCGCGCCCCGCGCCCGTGGTGGCAACGCGCGCTGAACCCACCGACCGCACCGACGACCCCGTGCGCATGTATCTGCGTGAAATGGGCTCGGTCGAGCTTTTGTCGCGCGAAGGCGAAATCGCCATTGCCAAGCGCATCGAGGCTGGCCGCGAAGCGATGATCGCAGGGCTGTGCGAAAGCCCGCTCACCTTCCAGGCCATTATCATCTGGCGCGATGAATTGAACGACGGCAAAGTTTTGCTGCGCGACATCATCGATCTCGAAGCCACCTATGCTGGCCCTGACGGCAAGAACACGCCCAAGATCGATATGACATCACCTGAAATGGTGGCGCAGGCCGCAGCCGCTCCGCGTGGCCCTTTGCCTAATCTTGGCGCGCCTGATGCGCCGACGGATGAGAATTTCGACGATGAAGACGATATGGAAAATTCCGTGTCGCTGTCGGCGATGGAAGCCGAGCTGAAGCCGAAAGTTCTGGAGACATTCGACCGCATTGCGGATGCTTACAAGAAGCTGCGCCGCCTGCAGGACCAGAATGTCGAGAACAAGCTCAAGAACGAGACGCTGACACCTGCGCAAGAACGCAAGTACAAGACGCTGAAGAAAGAGATTGTCACCGATGTGAAGTCTCTCTCGCTCAACCAGAACCGCATCGATGCGCTGGTCGAGCAGCTCTATGACATCAACAAGCGTCTGATCGGTCTGGAAACCAAGCTGATGCGCTTGGGTGAATCGCATGGTGTCGGCCGTGAAGACTTCCTGAAAAATTATCAGGGGTCTGAGCTTGATCCCAAATGGCTGTTGCGCGTCGGCAAGCTCGGCACGCGTGGCTGGAAAGACTTCATCGCGAAAGAAAAGGATCCGATCAAAGTGTTGCGCGGCGATATTCATTCGCTGGCCACCGAGACCGGTCTCGAAATTCAGGAATTCCGCAAGATCGTCCAGATGGTGCAGAAGGGCGAACGCGAAGCCCGTCAGGCCAAGAAGGAAATGGTCGAGGCCAATCTGCGCCTCGTCATCTCGATTGCAAAAAAATATACGAACCGCGGCCTGCAATTCCTCGATCTCATTCAGGAAGGCAATATCGGCCTGATGAAGGCGGTCGATAAGTTCGAATATCGCCGGGGCTATAAATTCTCGACCTATGCGACCTGGTGGATCCGTCAAGCGATCACGCGCTCGATTGCCGATCAGGCGCGCACGATCCGTATCCCCGTGCATATGATCGAGACGATCAACAAGATCGTGCGCACGTCGCGCCAGATGCTGCATGAAATTGGTCGCGAACCGACGCCGGAAGAATTGGCCGAAAAGCTCGCCATGCCGCTCGAAAAAGTGCGCAAGGTGCTGAAGATCGCCAAAGAGCCGATCTCGCTCGAAACCCCGATTGGTGATGAAGAAGATTCACACCTTGGCGATTTTATCGAAGACAAGAATGCGATTTTGCCGATTGATGCGGCGATCCAGTCGAACTTGCGCGAAACAACGACCCGCGTGCTCGCTTCGCTTACGCCTCGTGAAGAGCGCGTGCTGCGCATGCGCTTTGGTATCGGCATGAACACCGATCACACGTTGGAAGAAGTCGGCCAGCAATTCTCGGTGACGCGCGAACGTATTCGCCAGATCGAGGCCAAGGCATTGCGCAAGCTGAAGCATCCGAGCCGCTCGCGGAAACTCCGCAGCTTCTTGGATAATTAAGTTTCAAAGGCGGGCCTGGTGCCCGCCTTTTTTATGCGCCGCACACACCGTCATTGCGAGCGAAGCGAAGCCATCCAGAGGCTTCACGTGAGGCGTTCTGCATTGCTTCGTCGCTTTGCGCCTCGCAAGGACGCTCGGTGCTCTTGCCTCTCGGCACCCCTTCAAGCTATCTCAAGTCACCCGTTCCTGACGGCACGGGCCTGTAGCTCAATGGTTAGAGCCGGCCGCTCATAACGGTCTGGTTGCAGGTTCGAGTCCTGCCGGGCCCACCACTTTACCTGTCAAAGCTGTGATCTGTGGCTGCGCGCCGCCTGTATGACCTCCCGAAGGCGTTGCCGCTGGCCTGCGTCTGGCTTACCCCTTGGGGCAAGGCATCAAAATCCGGGAGGACACATATGACCGAAACAACCAAAAATCCGGGGCGCCGTGCGCTCTTGAAGGGTGCGGCCTTGGCTGCCGCTGCTGCACCTCTGGCTGTCGCCGCATCCCATGAAGCGGAAGCCGCGGGCGCCAAGATTGTGGGCGAAGAGCATTGGGCGCAGAAGGGCAATGTGAAGCTCTATCTGTGGCGCAAGCAGCTCGCTGACGGCAAAAAGAACAAGCCGGTTTTCTTCATCGTGCATGGCTCGTCTTTCTCGGGCCGCGGTGGTTATGACCTGCAAGTGCCGGGCAAGCCGAATTATTCCTTCATGGATGAATTCGCGCGCGCTGGTTATGATGTCTGGTCGTTGGACCATGAAAACTACGGCCGCTCATCGCGCGGCACGGGCGTCAACTCGAACATCGAAACAGGCGTTGCTGATATTGAAGCCGCCATGCCGATCGTTGAAAAGGTGACAGGCCAGAAGAGCTTTTTGTTCATGGGTCAGTCGTCAGGCGCCATCCGCGCCGGCGTGTTCACCATGCGCCACCCCGAGCGTGTGCAGCGCCTTGTTCTCGATGCTTTCACCTGGACGGGTGAAAAGGCACCGGAAATCATGCGCCGTCGCGAGCAGGTGGAAAGCTACAAGAAGAACACCAATCGCAAGATGGATCTCGACACGTTCATGGGCATTTTCAGCCGCGACGATCCATCAACCTTCGAAAAGGAAGTGCCCAAGGCGCTCGCCGCTTACGAGCTGAAATATGGCGATACGGCGCCGTCGGGCTCCTATATCGACATGGCGATCAATATGCCGATGGTCGATCCTGCCAAAATCAAATGCCCGGTGCTGATCACCCGTGCCGAGACAGATGGCAATGCGACCGATGAAGAGCTGATCGAATTTTTCGGCAAGCTCAACACCAAGGACAAGCAATTTGTCATGATGCGCGGCATCGCCCATGTGGCGGTGCTCGGCATCAACCGCCACCGCGTCTGGCACGCGATGCGCGAATTCCTGACCATGCCCGATACGCGCAAGGTTTGAGGTTATTTCCCCTCCCCCTTGAGGGGAGGGGTTAGGGGTGGGGGTCGCGCGCTCTTTGTCGTGGGTGTCTTTGCGCTCAACGTCAGAGATTGAGTGACCCCCACCCCGCTCGCTGCTTGTGCAGCGAGTCGCCCTCCCCTCAAGGGGGAGGGAAGAAGCGCCTTGTTTGTTTCAGCTTCTGAAAGCTTCGCGGGGCTAGACTTCGCGCATGAAGCTCAAACTCCTCTCCCTGATCACACTCGGCCTGATCGGCCTGTCCGCTCCCGCTTTTGCGCAAGGCGCTTGTGCGCGTGCCCTGATGATGGCGGGGCCTGATATCAACGGGCCTGCCGAAGTCGTGCAAAAGCGCATGCTCGAGCGCGAATGTGAAATGGAGCGCGCAGATGACCGCGCTCGCCAGCAGCTCGCACAAAAGCGCATCGATGCGCGCTCGTCCTGGAATGCCGTGCGGCCGGAAATCAAAGCCTGCATCAATGCCA
>CANGRU010000075.1 GCA_947456315.1 Beijerinckiaceae bacterium
AGCGGAGAAGCAGGCGATTGATATCGATCCTGTCTTTGCGGATGAGATCGTGTCGATTTTGAATCGCGTCTATACGGCCTCACCGGAGGTGATCGAGCGCGCGCGCCAGATTGCCGAAGCGGCGCGTTAAAAAGCAAAAAGCAAGCTAAGCAAAAAGAGCAAGAAAATGCGTGATCATTTTGACGTTGTGATTGTGGGCGGTGGGCCGGTCGGTGTCGGCCTTGCCGTGGCGCTGGGCTTGCGCGGCGTATCTTGCGCGGTGATCGAGCCGCGCGAGACGTTGAGCCGCATTCCGAAAGGCCAGAACCTCACCCAACGCACAATGGAACATTTTGCGCGCTGGGGTGTGGTGGATGAGATGCGCGAGGCGCGTCTTATGCCCAAGGGCTATGCAATCGGCGAGCTCACCGCTTATGGCAATTTGATGAGCGAGTATTGGCACGCGCCCGCTGGTCGTGAATTGGTGCGCGCTTTTTATGCGCAGGACAATGAGCGGCTGCCGCAATATCAGACTGAAATGGTGCTGCGGAAAAAGATGAAAGATCTGCCCAGCGTCACATCCATGTTCGGGTGTGTGGCAGGAAAAGTCACGCAGGACGGGAGCAAAGTCTCGGTTGAAGTGTCGCGCGAAGATGGCTCCGATGCGCGCGTCATTACGGGTTCTTATCTGGTGGGTTGCGATGGTGCACGCTCGGCTGTTCGCGACCAGATCGGCATTGACCGCACGACGCAGGATTACGAGCAGACCATGCTGCTCGCCGTTTTCCGCTCCCCCGATCTCAACGAAAAACTGAAGCGTTTTCCCGAACGCTCGACCTATCGCGTCTTGCGTCCGGAAGACGATGGCTATTGGCAGTTTTTCGGTCGTATCGATGTGCCGGATGGCTGGTTCTTCCACGCACCTGTGCCGCCCGAATCCAAGATTGAAACCTTCGACTCGCTTGGCCTCATTCGCCAAGCCACCGGCTTTGCGGTGGAGTGCGATTTTGAACACTTGTCCTTCTGGCAAATGCGCGTGGCGGTGGCCAAGGAGTACCAGCGTGGACGCATTTTCATTGCAGGTGATGCCGCGCATGCGCATCCGCCCTATGGTGGCTTTGGGCTGAACAATGGTCTCGAAGACATCGTCAATCTGAGCTGGAAGCTCGCTGCTTGCGTGCAGGGCTGGGGCGCTGAACCCTTGCTTGAGAGCTATAGCGAAGAGCGCCGCCCCGTGTTCTGGGACACGGCGAATGATTTCATCACCTCGCGCATCAAGCGCGATGCGGAGTTTCTGCACCGCTACAATCCGGAGCGTGATCGGGCCGAGTTCGAGGCTGCTTGGGAAGGGCGCCAAAACGACATTGGCTCGCGCTTCCAGCAATATGAGCCCAATTACGAGGCTTCACCCGTCATGTTCGGGCCGGCTGACGGCCAGACCGGTGCGCATGGCGTGCATCAGGTGAAGGCGCGTGCGGGTCATCATCTGGCGCCCGTGCAGCTCTCCAATGGAAACAATAGTTTTGATGCATTGGGGCAGGGGTTCACGCTGATCGCGCTTGATGCGGATGATGCCGACGTGACGGCCTTCGCTACTGCGGCGAAATCGGCGAACATCCCGTTCGATGTCATTCGCGACACGCGCAAAGATGGCCGTGAAGCTTATGAGGCAGGGCTCATTCTTGTGCGTCCGGATCAATATGTTGTCTGGTCGGGAGACAAGCTCGATCAATCGGCGGACAAGATATTTGCGCGCGCCACCGGTCGTATTTGATTTTTATCAATGTCCGGGAGGGGCTGCGCATGCCAATTTGTTGCGAAGTCACCCCAATTTTGCCAGTCTTGGCAATATCCCCTCGTCCTTTCAGGGCGAGGCAATAGAGAAGAGGAAGCTGCCCGTGAACGATTTAGTCTCTTCGGTGCCGCCTGCGTTTTTGAAGGACGGGGCAAACCCCTATCCTGAACTTTATCGGCGTGATTACGCCGCGCAGTCGCCGGCCTATGCGCCCATCTACAAGACGAGCGTGTTGCGCTCGCCGCGCAATGCGCTTCTGTCGATCGATCATTCCGTGTCGGAAACGACAGGTCCGATGTTTGGCCAGAACGAGCTGGGCATGCTCGATAATGATCTTATCCTGAATTACGCCAAGGATGGTGAGGCCATTGGGCCGCGCATCATCGTGCACGGCTATATTCTCGATGAGAATGGTCGCGGCCTGCCCAACACTCTGGTGGAGTTCTGGCAAGCCAATGCGGGCGGTCGTTATCGTCATAAGAACGATACTTATCTTGCGCCCATCGATCCGAATTTCGGCGGCTGTGGCCGCACACTCACCGATGAGAATGGCTATTATTATTTCCGCACCATTCGCCCGGGTGCCTATCCGTGGCGCAATTATGTGAACAGCTGGCGTCCCGCCCACATCCACTTCTCGCTGTTTGGCAATGCCTTTGCGCAGCGCCTCATCACGCAGATGTATTTTGAAGGCGATCCGCTGATCAAAGTCTGCCCGATCATCAAGACGATCCCCGATGAAGAGGCGATCCAGCGCCTCATCGCTCCGCTTGATCTCAATGCGTCCGTGCCCGATGACACGATGGCCTATCGTTTCGATATGGTCCTGCGTGGCCGTCGTTCGACGCTGTTTGAAAACCGTCTTGAAGGGAATTGATCCATGAGCGTGAAATATCTCAAGGAAACGGCCTCCCAGACGGCAGGTCCTTATGTCCATATCGGTCTTGCCCCACATCAGGCGGGTTTCGATATTTTCCAGAACAATTTTGACAATAATCTCGTCAGCGCCACCACGCGCGGTGCGCAGATTATCATCGAAGGTCGTGTGTTCGACGGTTCGGGAAGTCTTGTCCGTGATGCTTTGATCGAAGCTTGGCAAGCCAATGCGGATGGTCGCTACAATCATCCCGGCGATCGTCAGAAGACGGGTTCGGTGGATCCGAATTTCCGTGGCTGGGGTCGTGCCTGCACCGATTTTGAAAGCGGCATCTACCGTTTTTACACGGTGAAGCCGGGTTGCGTGGCGGGCCGCGAAGGCAAAGTGCAGGCGCCTCATATCAACCTTTGGATTGTCGCGCGCGGCATCAATATGGGCCTCAACACACGCATCTATTTTGCGGATGAAGAGAAAGCCAATGAATCGGATCCCATTCTGCGCGGGATCGAACTCAAGAAGCGCCGTGACACTTTGATCGCCAAGCCGTCACAGAAAGACGGCAAGACGATCTATACATTCGACATTGTGTTGCAGGGCGAAAACGAGACGGTCTTCTTCGACGTCTGATTATTGCCTTCTGAAAAAAAGAAGCCCCGCATTTTCATGCGGGGCTTTTTTTATTCGTCATTGCGAGCGAAGCGAAGCAATCCAGGGGCCTTACGTGTGGCCTTATGGGTTGCCGCGTCGCCTTCGGCTCCTCGCAATGACGGCTGTGCTGATTAGCCGAAAAGCTTTGCCGCTGTCTTGGCCACCAGCTCGCCCTGATGGCGCGCACCTGCGAGATCAATCTCGCTCGGCTGGCGTGAGCCATCACCGGCCGCCAGAGTTGTGGCACCATACGGCGCGCCGCCGACGATCTCGGTCATGCTCATCTGGCCCTGATGGCTGTAGGGCAGGCCCACAATCACCATGCCGAAATGCAGCAGATTGGTGATGATGGAAAAGAGCGTGGTTTCCTGACCGCCATGCTGTGTGGCGGTCGAGACGAAAGCCGCGCCGACTTTGCCATTGAGCGCACCGCGGGCCCAGAGTCCGCCAGCCTGATCAAGAAAGGCCGCCATTTGCGAAGACATGCGGCCAAAGCGCGTGCCTGTGCCCACAATGATTGCATCATACTGGTCAAGCTCTTCGATCTTGGCGACAGGCGCTTTCTGGTCGAGTTTGAAATGATGTGTGCGCGCGATTTCTTCCGGCACGGTTTCCGGCACGCGCTTGATGTCGACGGTGGCGCCAGCAGCGCGTGCGCCCTCAGCCATGGCTTCAGCCATTTTTTCGATGTGACCATAGGTCGAGTAATAGAGAACCAGAACTTTTGCCATTGGGAGTTGTCCTTTTATGGAAGATCGAAGATCAGAAATTCAGTTTGGTCTTTGCTGGCAGATAGTGTCAGCAATGTTTCATTTTCAAGAGCCAGGCCGTCACCGCTCTCCAGCTTGATGCTGTTGACATCCAGCGCACCGCGCACGATTTGAACCCAGCCGCGCCGACCTTGGCGCAACCCATGCTGCAGGCTTGCACCCGCATCAAGAAGGCCAGCATAAAGATCGGCATCCTGATGGATCATCAGGGATCCATCACGCCCGTCGCCCGACACCACAAGTCGCGCGCGCCCCTTTTTGTCGTCAGCAACAAATGTTTTCTGGTCGTAACGTGGCGTGTGGTTGGTGGCATCCGGCATGATCCAGATTTGCAGAAAGTGCACGCCATCCTTGGCGGACGGATTGAACTCGCTGTGGCGGATGCCCGAGCCCGCAGACATGACTTGCACGTCACCCGCATTGATCACCGAGCCTGTGCCAATCGAATCCTTATGTTCCAGCGCGCCCTCCACGACATAGGAGATGATCTCCATGTCGCGATGGCCATGCGTGCCAAAACCCTGGCCGGCACTCACGCGGTCTTCGTTGATCACGCGCAAGGCACTGAAGCTCATATGCGCGGGATCATAATAATCGGCGAAAGAGAATGTGTGGAAGGAGTCGAGCCAGCCATGATTGGCATGGCCACGTTCCTGCGCCTTGCGAACCTTGGCGGACATATGACCAATCCTCTCTCTTAGAATTCGCGGCCAAGCAGGGCATCGAGCGAATAGCGCCCGCCGCCACGCAACACATAGGCCAGAGCCACAAGACCCCAGAACAGCGGATATTCATAGCCGCCCGAAGTCCAGAAAAATCCGGCGCCCCAATGCACGCCGACTGTGGCGACCGCCATCATGCCCGCCACAAGTGCGGCCACTGGGCGGGTGAGCAGGCCAAGGGCCAGAAACAATCCGCCGACCACTTCGATCAATCCGGCCAGCAGCGCGAAAGAGGCTGGCAGGCCGAGCTTGGCTTCAAAAAACTGGCCGGTCGCTGCAAGGCCATAGCCGCCAAAAGCTCCGAACAATTTCTGCGCGCCATGGGGCAGGAGGAAAAGACCGGCGGTGACGCGGATCAAGGGTTCGCCAAAGGGTGCCAGGCTAGCCGTCAAAGGCTGCAAGGCGGGCAAGATCGGCTTGGCGGGGGTTTCTGCGTAGGACATTTGGACTCTCCATAGGTTGATGTTGCCCTCACAGATAGGCCTCGATGTATTCAAGAACAATCATCGACTTTCGGAACTTATTGTTCTATTTTTAGCAACAATAAGCGGAGTGCCCCTTTGGATCGTCTGGCTGCCATTGAAGCTTTTGTGCAGGTTGCGGAAACCGCCTCTTTCTCGGAGGCGGCGCGCCGTCTGCGCACATCGAAGTCGGTTGTCTCGCGTCAGGTCAGTGCGCTGGAGGCAGAGCTGGGCGCGCGCCTGTTTCATCGCACCACACGGTCGCTGACGTTGACGGAGGCGGGGCAGGGTTATCGCGAGCGTGTCGGTCAGATTTTGGCCGATCTGGCGGAAGCCAATCTGGCTGTCACGCAATTGCAGGCTGCGCCTCGTGGCACCTTGCGTGTCAATGCGCCGATGAGCTTCGGCTTTCTCCATCTGGCACCAGCGCTACCGGATTTTCAGGCGCGCTATCCGGAGGTCGCGCTCGATGTGTCGATGAATGATCGCTTTGTTGATCTCGTCGATGAAGGCTTCGATGTTGCCGTGCGCATTGCAGCCTTGCAGGATTCAAGCCTGATCGCGCGCCGTCTGGCGCCCATTCGTCTGGTTGTCTGTGCAAGTCCTGATTATCTCAAAGCGCGTGGCACGCCACGTGTTCCGCAAGATCTGCACGCGCATGCCTGTATCGTGAACAGCAACATCGCTTCCGCTCATGAGTGGAAGTTTGTCGATGCACAAGGCAAACCGCTTGTGGTCAAAGTGGATAGCAAGATCGCCATCAACAATGGGGATGCTTTGCGTGTGGCAGCTTTGGGCGGCATGGGGCTCACCATTCTACCGACCTTCATTGTCGGGCGTGATTTGCAAGCGGGCACGCTGGTCAGTGTGCTGGCAGATTTCATGCCCCAGCAATTGGGGCTGCATGCGCTCTATCCCCATGCGCGCCATTTGTCGCCAAAAGTGCGCGCTTTTGTTGACTTTCTGGCCGAACGCTTTGGTCCGCGCCCCTATTGGGATCTGGTCGAATAGATCAGCGGGCCTGGAGATCAAAATATAAATAGACCGGTCCGCCATTGGGCGGCGGAGGTAGGGTGCCGGCTTTGCGCACAGCATCGAG
The DNA here is from genome assembly GCA_947456315.1 of Beijerinckiaceae bacterium. Taxonomy (GTDB): domain Bacteria; phylum Pseudomonadota; class Alphaproteobacteria; order Rhizobiales; family Beijerinckiaceae; genus Terripilifer. Next base: position 6,352 of record CANGRU010000075.1, read on the forward strand.
CGCTGCTTTGTCAATTCCCGGATCGCCGCTCGACTGGATGACCGCTGACTGGAAAATATGCCCTGCGCTATCAACGCCAAATGACACACGCACATGCACGGAGCCCAGATAGCGCCGTTGTGGAAGCGACAGCTTTTCCATCACCATGGCGTAAACCGTCGCGCTGTAGCTGCGATCTGCTTGGCCGCGCATAAGGGTCGATTTGGGTGCTGGCGTTGAAAACGTCACGGGCGGCAATTGCGTGTGCACGCCCGAATAGTCGGGTGTTTTTTCCGGCTCTTTTTCAGGCTCTTTTTGTTCTTGCTCTTGGTCTTGCGGCTGTTCGGCCGGCGCGGGTTTTTCCTCGGGCGCGGGTTTTTCCTCAGGTTCGAGCTTCTGCTCGGGCTCGGGTTTTTCGGCGGGCTCGGGCTGTGTCGCTTCTCCGCTCTGATCCTCGTCTGATGCGCGTGGCGCGTCGGTGGCGGGTTTCAGATCGATGTTTTGTTGTGGCGGTTGCTCAGGCACGGGAGCGGGCTCAGGCGCGGGCGCTGGCGCTTGTGGTTCGGGTTGTGGCTCGGCAGGTTTTTCGGGCGGCGGCGGCTCGATGATGACCTCCACCGGAATGGCTTCTTCGAGTGGCGGCACATATACTGACACTTCGGTGAGGGCCAGAAAGATGAGCGCATGTATCGCAAGCCCGACGAGGAAGCTCACGACATAACGCAGGTTGTCGCGATAGGGCGGACGAGCAGGCAGCGCGTCGCGCAGGTCGAGCAGAACGGGCTCAACTGTCACTTCCGCTTCTGGTTCAAAGCTCATCACGATAGGGGCGGTCCTTTTGGGCAGGGCAACTTCTATTGGTCTGGAGCAGATTCCGCTAGTCCCGGTGCTTGGCGGGCCTCGCGCCGCCCTGTAGGCTTGGGCCATAAAAAAGAAGATCGGGAGG
>CANGRU010000076.1 GCA_947456315.1 Beijerinckiaceae bacterium
CCCTAGCCCCTCCCCTCAAGGGGGAGGGGGACGAGAACGCCCTACTGCGCCGCATCCACCAAAAAGCCGCCCGATTGCGTCTCGACCAAGCGGCGGTAGGCCCCGTTTTCGCGCGCCATCAGGCTTTTGTGGGTGCCGTCTTCGACAATCTGCCCCCGATCGAAGACCAGAATCCGGTCGAGCCGTTGCACGGTCGAGAGCCGATGCGCGATGACCAGCGTTGTGCGGCCCTCTGCCAGCCGGTCCATGGCCTCGCGGATATAGGTCTCGGACAGGCTATCGAGCGAGGACGTCGCCTCATCCAGAATGAGAATGGGTGTGGCCGCCAGAATGGCGCGCGCAATGGCGACCCTCTGGCGCTCGCCGCCCGACAATTTCACACCCCGCTCGCCGACCAGCGTTTTGTAGCCCTTCGGCAGACCACGCACGAAATCATCGACATGCGCCAGACGCGCCGCCACAATGATGTCGGCCTCGCTGGCCTCGGGCCGACCATAGGCGATGTTTTCGGCAATCGAGCGATGGAAAAGCACGGGCTCTTGCGGCACAAGGCCGACCGCATTGCGCAATGAGGATTGCGTGACTTGGGCAATATCCTGCCCGTCGATCAGAATACGCCCGCCATCGACATCATATAGCCGCTGGATCAGTTTCACGAAGGTGGATTTGCCAGCCCCCGATGTGCCTACCAACCCGACCTTTTGTCCGGCTGGAATCTGCAAGGAGAAATTTTCATAGAGCGGTGCGCTGGCGCTTTTGTAGCGAAAGGTCACGCGCTCGAACGCAATCGCACCCTGCGCCACCTGCAAGGGCTTGGCGTCTTTGCGATCCGCCACTTGCAACTGCGCATTGCGAAACTCGAGCACGTCATCCATGTCGTTCACCGTGCGCTGCACGGAACGCACATGCTGGGCAATGTCGCGCAAATAGCCGGTGATCAGAAATTGTGTGGCAATGAGGCTCGCAATATCGCCGGGCGTGGCGCGACCCTGCGTCCACAGCCACAGGCCTGTGCCCAGCATCCCCAATTGCAGCACCAGCAAAAGCACGGCCTGCACAAGGCCTGACACAGCACTGCGATCCCATGAGCGCACCGCGCGCCAATGCCAGCCCTGCGCGACATCAGCAAAATGGCGATCCTCGCGCTCTTCGGCGGCAAAACTTTTAACCGCTGCATTGCCGGTGATGGAATCGGCCAAAACGCCGGCCATTTTCGAATCCCATTCACGCGCCGCAACATTGGCGGGTCTGATCCAGACCACCGAGAGCGTCACCACCACGACGATGAAGGTCAGAACGGACAGGCCCGTGATGAGCCCGAGCAAAGGCCAGCGCCAGGCAAACATGATTGTCACGCCGGTGACGACGATAAACGCCGGCACAAGGCCGAAGGCCAGCGTGTCCGTGAATGTATCAAACGAGGTCATACCGCGCGTGATTTTGCGCACGGTGGCACCTGCGAAAGAATTGGCGTGCCAGTCGGAGGAAAAACGCTGCACCTTGGCAAACGCATCGCGCCCGATCGCTGTGATGGCGCGTGCCGACAGACGATTGGCGATAAAGGTCACGCTCTGGCGCAGGATGTGAAAGACGACGCCCAGCGTCAGGAAGATGATGAGTGCACGAATGGCGGGCGCCGGATCTTCCGCCTTGCCGGAGGCCACCGCATCGACCAGCCAGCCAGCGGCCACGGGCACCGAGACATCGATCAGCGTGGAAAGAATACGCACCGTAAGCAACGAGAAAAACAGCCCCGGCGCAATCAGCCAATAATGAATGACAAAGCGCGATACGCGCCCGAATTTGGCTGCCGTCCCCTGTCGGGACGTGTCTGTTTTGCTGGTCATGAACGCTTTATGGCGCGGGTGGGGGCGCGGGGCAAGGCAGTGGCTCACCCCTCTCCCGCATGCGGGAGAGGGTGGCTCCGCAGGAGCCGGGTGAGGGTGAGTGTGGTTGAGCTGCCCTCATCCGTCTGCCTCCGGCAGACACCTTCTCCCGCCTGCGGGAGAAGGAAGGCGCCCTCATACCCCCTGCATAATCTTCAACCGCGCACGCAGGCTTTCGCGGATATGGGCGCGTGCCAGTGCATCCGCCTTGTCGGCATCTTGCGCGGCAATGGCATCAATCAGCGCGCGATGTTCTTGGAAAGCGGCCATGGGGCGCGCATCTACGGTGAAGGTTGTGCGCCCCAAGAGCGCTATTGCGTCCTGCAATTCTTGCAGCGCGCCATCCAAATAGCGGTTGCGGGAGCTGGCAAAAATGGACTCGTGAAACAGGCGATTGAACCGCGCCATCTCTTCCGAACTGGTCGCCTGTTCAAACCCCTCTTCGAGATCACGCAAAGCATCGACTTCCGGTGGGCTAGCATGTTTGGCTGCCAAACGCGCAGCCGCGCCCTCCAGAATCTCGCGCATGGCATAAAGCTCGACGACTTCCGTCTGATCGAGACGGCGCACGATCAGCCCGCGCCCCTGCCCCGGCACAACCAGACCCTTGGAGACCAGCCGCCCGAAGGCTTCGCGCACCGGTGTGCGGGAGACTTTGAGCCGCTCGGCCACCTCTTCCTCGCGCAAGCGGTCGCCCGGCTTGTAAGTGCCCGAGCGCAAAGCCTCGCGCAGCGCCCGAAAGGTCGCCTCGCCCAACGGAAGGCCGTCCGCCCCCTCGTCCTTGTCCACCGCCATGCGCAAAAACCTCGGTTCCGCCTGTTGCCAAGGATTGTATACAAAGATATACAGAAAGGGAAGAGCCCTTCGGGGCAGCTTGAGCGGAAACTCCCATGGTCGATTTTTCCAAACGCTATGATGTGCTGGTGATTGGCGGCGGCAATGCCGCGCTTTGTGCGGCCATCAGTGCCGCGCGTGAAGGCGCGAGCGTTCTCGTGCTGGAGGCTGCCCCCCAATTCTACCGCGGCGGCAATACGCGCCACACGCGCAACATGCGCTGCGCCCATGATGCGGCGACCGACACATTGTCCGGCCCTTATTCGGAAGAAGAGTTTTTCGACGATCTGTTGCGCGTCACCGGTGGCAACACCAATGAAGAGCTATCGCGCATGATGATCCACGAGTCGAAAGACATGCTCGACTGGATTGTGCAGCAAGGCGTGCGCTTTCAACCCTCGCTGGGTGGCACGCTGTCGCTGGGGCGCACCAATTCGTTCTTTCTGGGTGGCGGGCGCGCCATGCTGAATGCGCTCTATCTCACCGCCGAAGATCTGGGCGTGACGATTGCCTATGAGGCCGAAGTCATCGGCATGGATATCGAGAACGGCATGTTTCTGGGCGCAACAGTGAAACGGCCGGATGGCGCGTTTTTTGTGCGCGCAGGATCTCTTGTGGCGGCCTCGGGCGGTTTTGAAGCCAACAAGGAATGGCTCGAAGAAAGCTGGGGTCCCTCAGCCAAAAACTTTCTCATTCGCGGCACGCGGTTCAATCGCGGCACGGTGTTGAAAATGCTCAGCGCAGCGGGCGTGGACCAGATCGGCGATCCGACACAATGCCATGCGGTGGCCATTGATGCGCGTGCGCCGGAATATGATGGCGGCATTATCACGCGTCTTGATTGCGTAGTTTTCGGTGTCGTCGTGAACAAACATTGCGAGCGCTTTTATGATGAGGGCGAGGATGTCTGGCCCAAGCGCTATGCCATCTGGGGCCGCCTTGTGGCAGGCCAGCCGGACCAGATCGCCTACATCATCTTCGATGCCTCTTCGCTCGAACTCTTCATGCCGTCCTGCTTCCCGCCAATCAAGGCCGAAAGCATTCGCGAGCTGGCAGGCAAGCTCGAACTTGATGCCGATGCATTGGACAAGACGCTCGCCGATTTCAACGCAGCCGTGAAGCCCGGCACATTCGATCATACGCAGTTGGATGATTGCCGCACGCAGGGGCTCGCCATCGAGAAAACGCATTGGGCGCGCAAGATCGAGAAAGCGCCCTTCTATGCCTATCCGGTGCGCCCTGGCATTACCTTCACTTATCTGGGCGTGCGCGTGAACAAACAGTCGCGCATGATGATGGCGGATGGCAAACCCTCCGCCAATATGTTTGCCGCAGGTGAAATCATGGCCGGCAATGTGCTGGGCAAAGGCTATGCGGCGGGAATCGGAATGACCATCGGCAGCGTTTTCGGACGGATCGCAGGGCGGGAGGCAGCCACCAATGCACGCAACTAACACACTGGCTGAAGCCGACCGCCTGATGACCATTTGCAATAGCTGCCGCTATTGCGAAGGGCTCTGCGCTGTTTTTCCCGCCATGGAAATGCGCCGCGACTTTCTGGATGGCGATCTCAACTATCTCGCCAATCTCTGCCACAGCTGCGGCGCCTGCTATCACGACTGCCAGTTTTCGCCGCCCCATGAATTCAGCGTGAATGTGCCCAAAGTGCTGGCGCAGGTGCGTGCGGATTCTTATGCGGCCTATGCCTGGCCTGCCGGCCTTTCACCCATGTTTGAAAAGAACGGGCTGAAGATCTCGCTCGTGGCCGCGCTAAGTGTCGCTGTCTTCATTGCAGGTTTCGTAGGCGTGCATGATCCGGCGGCTTTGTTCGGCCAGCATGCGGGGGATTTTTATCGCCTCATGCCCCACAATACGATGGCGGCCATTTTCGGTGCGGCTTTCCTCTTTGCCATCGTCGCGATGATCATGGGCATTCGCAATTTCTGGAAAGACATTGGCGAGCCGGCTGCAACTCTCACACAGGGTGGCTCGCTCTGGCAGGCGATGAAAGATGCCTCCACGCTGCGCTATCTTGATGGCGGTGGCGTTGGCTGCATGAATGACAGCGAACGCCCGACCGACAATCGTCGTCGCTATCACCATTTCACCTTCTACGGCTTCATGCTCTGCTTTGCATCCACCAGCATTGCGACCCTCTATCATTATGTGCTCGGCCGTCACGCGCCCTACCCTTGGTATGATCTACCGGTTGTGCTGGGCACATTGGGCGGCCTTGGTCTGGTCATCGGCCCGATTGGTTTGCTGATGGCCAAAAAAGAGCGCGACCCTGCACTGGTGGACGAAAGCCGCAAGGGTATGGATGTGGCATTCCTTGTCATGCTGCTGGCCACGGGCTTCACCGGCCTCGCCTTGCTCGTGCTGCGTAACACATCAGCTATGGGCCTGTTGCTCAGCCTGCATCTGGGCGTGGTCTTCGCGCTGTTTGTGACCATGCCCTATGGCAAGTTTGTGCATGGCATCTACCGCTTCCTCGCACTCGTGCGCTATGCGAAGGAAAAGCGGATGCTGGAGATGGGCGAGGCGTAACTTTTCCTTCTCCCGCATGCGGGAGAAGGTGGCACGCGGAGCGTGACGGATGAGGGCGGCTCATCCGCACTCACCCTCACCCGGTTGCCTACGGCAACCACCCTCTCCCGCATACGGGAGAGGGATGCGCGCCCTACCCGTTGACGCGTTCCACCTTCGACACAACGGATTTGGCTTTCAGCTGCACCATGATCGCATTGAGATGCGACAGGTCGATCACTTCCAGATCAATCACAATGTCGCGGAAATCCTGCGAATGGGTGACAAATTCGATGTGATCAATATTGGCGCCCGCATCGCCAATGACTGTGGCAATGATCCCCAAAGCACCGGGCTCGTTGATCGTATTGACCACCAGACGTGCGGGGAAAAAATCCTTGCGCTCGGGGTCGATATCCCAGCGCACATCAAGCCAGCGCTCGGGTTGATCGTCGAAATCCATCAGCGCAGGTGACTGGATTGGATAAATGGTAATGCCCTCACCCGGCGTCAGAATACCCACGATGCGATCACCCGGCACGGCGCCGCCATTGGGGGCAAAGCGCACAGGCAAATCACCGCTCAAGCCACGAATAGGAATGGCTTGCTGGTCATCAGCCCCTTCAGCACCCGGCACTTTGAAAACAAGACTGTCGGCTTTTTTCAAACCGAACCAGCCGCTCTCTGTTTTCTGGGCGGCAATGCCGGTTTTGCGCTCTTCCTTGAAATCCGGATAGACCGCTTTCACCACATCGCCGGAAAACATTTCGCCGCGACCGACAGCTGCCAGCACATCCTCGAGAGATTGGCGCGCCAGACGTGGCAGTGCGGCTTTCAACTTGTCATCCGAATAGGATTTGTTGGCCCGCTCAAAGGCGCGTTCGACAATCTGGCGGCCAAGGCCTGCATATTGCGCCAGCACAGCGTCACGCGTGGCACGCCGGATGGCTGCACGCGCCTTGCCGGTCACGACAAGACTTTCCCATGCGGCTGGCGGCACCTGACCCTCGGCCACGGCTACTTCCACTTCATCACCATTTTGCAATTCGGACAGAAGCGGCGCGATGCGGCCGTTGATCTTGGCCCCCACCGCATTATTGCCGACATCCGTGTGCACGGCATAAGCAAAATCGATCGGCGTTGCGCCACGCGGCAGCGCAATCAGGCGGCCCTTGGGGGTGAAGCAAAACACCTGATCATGAAACAGCTCAAGCTTGGTGTGTTCCAGAAATTCTTCTGGTGAATCACCTTCGCCCAGCATTTCAATCGTCCGGCGCAGCCAGCGATAAGCGCGACTTTCGCGCGTCAGCGCATCGACATCATTGGCGCGGCCATCTTTGTAGAGCGCATGGGCTGCAATGCCATATTCGTCGATCTCGTGCATTTCGTGCGTGCGCACCTGCAATTCAACGCGCTGCCGGCCCGGACCCACAACGGTTGTGTGCAGAGAACGATAATCATTCTGCTTGGGCGTCGAAATGTAATCTTTGAAACGGCCCGGCACGAAGGGCCATTTGGTATGGATGATGCCGATGACGCGGTAGCAATCTTCCGGCGTATCGACCAGCACGCGGAAGCCGAAAATATCCGACAGCTGTTCAAAAGCGAGCGATTTGCGCTCCATCTTGCCCCAGACGGAATAAGGGGCTTTTTCACGCCCTTTCACATCCGCATGAAAGCCACGCGCCAGCAGCGCTTCGCGCAGCTCATCTTCAATCTTGGAAATCAGCGCGCCATTTTTGGTGTGCAGATCAGCCAGCCGCGCTTCAATCATGGCACAGGCATCAGGCATGAGATTTTTGAACGCGAGATTTTCCAACTCGTCGCGCATATTCTGCATACCCATGCGTCCGGCGAGCGGGGCATAAATATCGAGCGTCTCTTCAGCAATGCGCTTGCGCTTCTCGGGCGGCACAAAATGCAGCGTGCGCATATTGTGCAGACGATCCGCCAGCTTGACCACCAGAACGCGCACGTCATCGGCAATGGCGAGCAGCAATTTGCG
>CANGRU010000077.1 GCA_947456315.1 Beijerinckiaceae bacterium
CAACATTGGTCTTGGCGAATGAGATCAAAGTCGTCCAAAAAACGGAAGCCGTTGAGTTTCGACCAAGGCCCGAGCCATTGCCAGTTCTCATCAGCTCAGAAGACGAAAACGCCCACCGTTCCTTTATCGGGAAGATGGGCGAAAAAGCTGTTTGGATGAAATATCTCGGGCCGGCTTCTTAAGAAACCGACGTCTGATTTTCATTCTCTGCCAGGCGCTGACGGTAGAGGCTGACGAAATCAATCGGATCAATCAGCAAGGGCGGGAAGCCACCACCGCGGATGGCGTTGGCCACGATTTCACGTGCAAACGGGAAGAGAAGGCGCGGACATTCGATCATCAAAACAGGCTGCAAATCTTGCTCGGGCACATTCTGAACGCGGAAGACACCACCGTAATTCAGATCAAAGCGGAACAAGGTATTTGCGCCCTCGACGGCTGAGCCCTCGAGCAACAGTTCGACTTCATAATCAGAGGCCGCGAGCTGACGCAGGTTCACATTGACCTGAATAGAAATTTCAGGCGCACCCTGCTGTGACGTCAATGAGCGTGGCGCATTTGGATTTTCGAAAGAAAGATCCTTTGTATATTGCGCCAGGACGTTCATCTGGGGGGCGAGATCCTGAGAAGCGCCATTTCCGTTTGCGTCCGTCATTTCGTCTTAATCTCCGAGAGTAAATTTGTGCTTGGCGGGTAACATGCTGGCGCTGTCTTCACAAGCCAACCCGGGGCTTAAAAATCAAACACGATCATCATGCGCGCGTGGCAAGGCTTGCTCTGGGGTCGGGTTTGCATGCCATTCCGAGGCATCCAGATCGAGTGTGTCTGAGGACCGTGCTGCATAGCGGCGGCGCATGATACCGGAGGCTGAATCACCAACACCCGGAAGCAATAGCAAGAGCCCAACCAAATCCGTCAGAAATCCGGGGAGAATCAAGAGGATCGCGGCAAGGATCCGCACCGGTCCCAGAATGACGAAATCGATCCTTTGCCCCTCCGCCTGCCCTGCCTGCTGTAATTCTTCAAGGACCGCCCGGCTGGATCGCCCGATCAGAAAAAAGCCGGCTAAAGTCGTTACCAAGCCAAGCAAGAGTGTCAGGCCCAGCCCCAAAATCGAGACCAAAATGACAAAGGCCAGCAATTCGGCACCTGCCCAGACCAGCAGGGCCAGTTTTAGAATGCCCTTCACAATCACGTCCCCGTCAGTTTGCCCTCAATCGCCATTAGCAAACTGCAATTGCGATCCTATCTGATATATATATGGACAGGTTCCGGCGAATGACAGAGCCGGGTCGACATCAGGCTGGATGATAAGATCAATGGACGCCACAACACTGGTTTTTGGGCTTTTGGCCGTTTTCGTCGTTTGGAAGCTCCGCTCGGTTTTGGGAACCCGGACGGGCCAAGAGCAATCAAATCTGGAAATGTATCGCCGCAAGCTGGAGCCCCCCGCGGAGGCTTCGGATAATGTTATCCCCTATCCGGGCAAAGTCTCTGAACCGTCAGAACAATCGATTGATGATATGCGGGCCGCATGGCTGCAGATTCCGGGTATTGAGCAGAATGTTCTGTCAGGCCTTGAAGCCGTCTCCCAAGCTGACAAGACCTTTGAACCGCGTTCCTTTATTGATGGCGCCAAGTCAGCCTATGAAATGATCATCATGTCATTTGCGGCCGGCAACCAAGGCGTCTTGCGCGATCTTCTTTCCAAAGAAGTTTATGACAGCTTCGTCGCAGCCATCCATGATCGTGAGGCTCGTGGCGATACGGTCGATACCACTTTCGTGTCGATCGATCGGGCGGCCATGGTTGATGTTCAATTGCGAGACGCAACTGCGCAGATCACGATGCGGTTCCAATCGAAACTGATCACTGCAACGCGTAGCAAAGACGGCAAGATTGTTGATGGGAATCCCGACAAAATTGTCGATATGATCGACGTTTGGACTTTCGCACGCGAGACCAGCTCGCGTGATCCCAACTGGCGTTTGGTTGCAACGGAAGTTGGCGCCTGATTGATATGGAAGATCTCAGCAAGACGCTTGCTGCAAGACTCGAAAAGCTGAGTTTTGAAAACCTCACGCTGTTTGGAAAAGACAATCATCTGGAAAGCTGGACGGCTTTCCTGAAATCATGCCGAGCAATTTCTGAAGCAATTCCTCATCAGCGTCTGGGCGTAGAGCCACTCTCGCAGCAAGTGGAGATTGCAAAGGCAGCCCTATCACTTGGTTCACTTTCATCCGATGAGGCGCGCGTCTTTTTTGAATCTCATTTCACGCCATATCTGATTGTGCCAAACGAGTCTTTGGATCAGGGCAGCAGTTCTTTCTTTACAGCCTATTACAGACCTGAAATTTTTGCCTCACCCGTTCGCACCGAAAATTTCACAGAGCCGCTGCTTGCGCGGCCTGATGATTTGGTCACCCTTTTACCAGGTGAGGATATAGCCGAATTATCCGGCCTTGCTGCAGCCCGGCTGATGCCAGATGGTGCTCGCATTGCATATCCGACACGCGCTGAGATTGATGCAGGCGCGATTGGTGAGCACACACATCCGGTGGCATTTGTGGCAGACGCCATCGAAGCTTTTATGATCCATGTGCAAGGATCAGCCCGGCTACGTTTTCCAGACGGAACAAAGATCGATCTCACCTATGCGGGCCGCAATGGTCGCCCCTATACCTCGATTGGAAAAATTCTGATCGCAGATGGCGAAATCTCGCTTGAAGACATGTCGTTAGACCGATTGAAAGCTTGGGTTCGACAGGCTGGGCAAAAGCCGGGTGAGCGTGGACGTGCATTACTTCATCGGAACGCATCATTCGTTTTCTTTTCCGCTTCGCCCGTTGATGATGATGCCCTGGAACCAGTCGCCGCAGCCAGCGTTGCGCTGACATCCCTGCGGTCCATCGCCATTGATCGTAGCCTGTGGCCTTATGGCCTGCCCTTCTGGATTGAAGCCGACCTCCCATGGCATGATGGCGCCATGATTCCGTTCCATCGATTGATGATCGCACAAGACACGGGTTCGGCCATTTTGGGTCCGGCTCGGGCGGATCTTTATTTCGGCACGGGCGATGAGGCTGGTCGTCTGGCGGGGAATATCCGGCATTATGGTCGGATGATTGTGCTTTTGCCCAAGAGTTATGTGCCATGAAGGGCCGGTCTCCATCGCGCCCGAAAGGCGGGCGCTTAACCCGAGAGGACGTGCGGATTTGGGTAGAAGTCGCCCGAACCGTGCGTGCCAAGCCCGGCGCTGAGCTCCCCGCGCATGATGATGACGAGCCCGTTCAGCTTGCCGAAAAAACGGCCCCGATTGTGCCTGCGCCGGCACCCGCAAAGCCTGCGTTGCCGGAAAAGCCAAAATCATTGCCATTGGCCCCATTGGAGCGTCGCCTGAAGCAGCGTTTGTCGCGGGGTCAGTTAGACGTGACGATGAAGCTCGATCTGCATGGGATGCACCAGGCACAAGCCCATGACGCTCTGCGTGGTTTTTTGATGCGGGCATATCAGAATGACGTGCGCGTTGTTTTGGTCGTCACGGGCAAGGGGCGGACCCAGATTTCATCCGAAGCGGGATTTCATGACCGCATGGGTATTTTGCGCCGCATGGTTCCCCATTGGCTGTCTGAACCCGACTTGCGTCACATCGTTCTGGGGTTTGAGGAAGCGGCACGCAGCCATGGTGGCAGTGGTGCGCTTTATGTGCGTTTACGTTCTGGGCGTCGTTTGACAGAAAGTGTGCAGATATGACGCCCTTGGGTCAAAAGCTGCGCGTCATGCGGGCAGAGCGTGGCATCACGATGAAAGATATGGCCACCGCCATCGGCGTTTCCCCCGCCTATCTTTCTGCGCTTGAACATGGGCATAGGGGTGCCCCCGCTTGGTATCTCGTTCAGCGCATCATCACTTTTTTCAATGTGATTTGGGATGAAGCTGAAGAAATCGAGCGCCTTGCCCAGATTTCACATCCGCGGATTGTCGTTGATACGGCAGGGCTTGGCGCGGAAGCCACTGAATTAGCCAATATATTTGCCCGTCAGATTTCGACCCTGTCGGAGACGGATGTTAGGGCCTTGCTCACTTTGTTAAATGAACGTGCTGCGATGGCGTCCAAACGGCCCCGGTCTTGACGCATCCCGCATGCGGTGCGACACCGCCATCGAAGTCGGAGGATTTTTGTTCATGCCTGCAGATAAACTCGAAGTTCTTGGTCTCGGCAATGCGATTGTCGATGTGATCGCGCAGGCGGAAGACGACTTTCTTGTAACGCATGGGCTCGCCAAAGGCGGCATGATGCTGATCGATGAAGCAGCCGCACTTCGACTTTATAATTCGATGGGGTCTGCCACGGTGATTTCGGGCGGCTCTGCAGCCAATACAATTGTCGGCTTGTCGTCCTTGGGTATTCGCACTGCCTTTGTTGGCAAGCTGCGTGATGACGAAGCCGGACGGTCCTTTGCACATGATATTCGCAAAAGCGGTGTCCATTTTGAAACTCCGTTTGCGAGCGATGGGCCATCGACCGCGCGCTGCCTTGTGCTGGTGACACCCGATGGTGAGCGGACGATGAATACATATCTCGGGGCCTGCCAAAATCTCGGGCCAGAGGATATTGATGAAAAGCTCGTCCGTGAGGCATCCATTCTTTATCTCGAAGGGTATCTTTGGGATCCGCCAGCTGCCAAAGAAGCTTTCAAGAAAGCGGCCGCCATAGCTCATGCAGCGGGAAATCAGGTTGCGCTGACTTTGTCTGATGCTTTTTGTATCGACCGTTATCGTGAAGAGTTTTTGGAGCTTATCCGACATAAGGTTGTCGATATTGTCTTTGCAAACCAGCATGAGCTGAAGTCACTTTATCAGACCTCGGATTTTGATAGCGCTGTTGCAGCTTTTCGCAATGAAGGCGTGCTTGGTGCTGTGACACGATCCGAAGATGGATGTCTGATCATTACCCGCGACGTGACTTTGGCAGTTCCGGCCTCACCCATCGAGAAACTGGTTGATACAACCGGTGCCGGAGATCTGTTTGCTGCTGGCTTCTTGGCGGGCCTTGTGCGGGGGAGCGATTTGCGTGATGCGGGTCGCCTTGGTGGTTTGGCAGCGGCAGAAGTCATCCAGCATTATGGCGCGCGACCACAGGTCAATCTGGCCAGCTATGCAGCAGATAATGGGATCTCTGTTCCAGCTTAAAGCTCAGAGTTTTTTCAGCGCGACTTGTTCGATTTTATGGTTCTGACCTTTGGTCAGAACCAGACTTGCGCGTGCCCGCGTCGGCAAAATATTTTCATGTAGATTGCGCAGGTTGATCCGCTGCCAGATATCACGCGCAGTTCGCTCTGCTTCAACATCGTTCAAATCGGCATATTTGCGGAAGTAAGAGCGCGGATCACGGAAGGCGGTTTCGCGCAATGTCATGAAACGCGAGACATACCAGCGCTCCAGATCGCTATCGTCTGCATCCAGATAGACGGAGAAATCAAAAAAGTCGGAAACGAAGGGAATTTCTTTGCCCGGCTTGTTTGGCAAAAGAACATTCAGACCTTCAACAATCAGAATGTCAGGACGATCAACAGAAATCGATTCACCTGGCATGACGTCGTAGAAGAGATGCGAATAAACCGGTGCCTCGACGTGGTGTTTGCCCGCTTTGATTTCGGACAAAAAGCGCAAGAGGTTTGAACCATCATAGCTTTCTGGAAAGCCTTTGCGATCCATCAAACCTTCACGTTCCAGAATGGAATTGGGATGGAGAAAACCGTCTGTCGTAATGAGTTCGACCTTGGGTGTGTTGGGCCAGCGCGACAGGAGCGCTTTCAACACACGCGCGGTGGTCGATTTGCCAACGGCCACTGAGCCGGCAATGCCGATAATATAGGGCATCTTGCCATCTTCAGCGCCGAGGAAGCGTTGCGTGGCTTTGAATAGACCTTGTGTTGCCGCCACATAGAGAGCCAGAAGGCGCGACAGCGGCAGATAAATCGCAATGACCTCTTCGACAGAGATCGGGTCATTGATGGATTGAAGTTTTTCCAGATCCTCAATGGTCAGCGTCAAAGGTGTGTCGGCACGCAGGGCCGCCCATTCCTGACGCGTGAAATGACGATAGGGGGAAAGCTCTTGGGGTGGGGCTGCTACGAGTTTTTTCTTCATTATGTTCCCCGACAGCCCCGGCGAGTATCAGCCTCGGGCGGCCTTTTCCTCATGCCCTGACATGCCTGTGCGACGACCAAGTTCGTCGAGCACATCTTGCAACGAAATGCCGCCTGCCTGAAGCGCTACCAATAGATGATAGAGGACGTCGGCAGCTTCGGCCGTCATCGGTGTCCGCTCGCCTTGGGCTGTCGCCATGGCAAATTCCACGGCCTCTTCGCCGAATTTCTTGCCGCAATGGGCAACGCCCTTGTCGAGTAAGGTTTTGGTATAGGATTTCTCGGCATCAGCTGCGCTACGCGCTGCAATGATTGCGGCCAAGTCTTCAAGACGGAAAGCCATGCCTCGGTCTCCTCGTTAGTCCATCCGGACAGGCAGGCCTGCCCTCTGCATATGCTCTTTGGCGGCACGGATTGTAAATTCGCCAAAGTGGAAAATAGATGCGGCCAGAACCGCTGTGGCATGACCGTCCCGGATACCTTCGACAAGATGGTCGAGTGTGCCAACCCCGCCAGAGGCAATCAAAGGCACCTGAACGGCATCGGCAATGGCCCGCGTCAGCGTGATATCGAAGCCCGATTTTGTCCCGTCGCGATCCATCGAAGTCAGCAGGATTTCGCCAGCACCCAGTGCGACCACTTCTTTGGCATAGTCCACCGCATTGATGCCTGTGGGCTTGCGCCCACCATGTGTGAAGATTTCCCAGCGGTCAGAAGCGACTTGCTTGGCATCAATGGCAACGACAATGCACTGACTGCCGAATTTTTCAGCGGCTTCACGCACAAAATCCCGATTGTTCACGGCCGCCGTCATGATCGAAACTTTGTCAGCTCCGGCCAAGAGCAGATTGCGAATATCATCGGTTGTGCGCACACCACCCCCGACGGTCAGGGGCATGAAGCAAGCTTCGGCGGTGCGGCGAACGACATCAAGAATCGTCCCACGATTTTCATGGCTGGCCGTGATATCGAGAAAGCAGAGCTCGTCAGCACCCGCAGCGTCATAAGCAATCGCGCTTTCGACCGGGTCACCCGCATCTTTCAAGTCAACAAAATTCACGCCTTTGACGACGCGACCATCTTTGACGTCAAGGCAG
>CANGRU010000078.1 GCA_947456315.1 Beijerinckiaceae bacterium
GATCATTGGCCTCGTTGCGCAGGCCAGCCAGCATTTGCGAGCGCACGCGCTCAATCGAATCCGTGTCGAAACGCGGTGTGTTGACCGCGAGTTTCAAAAGCCCGAAAGCCGCGTCAATATTGCGCGACATGGTTTTCATGCGGCCATGAAATGTGTCGCTGTCCGACGAGAAGGAGATTTCGATCGCCTTGTCATCCAGCGCATTGTGGAAAGCGGCGGCATCGAGATCACCCGCGCCCTCATCCATCAGGCCCGCCATCATCACGGCCGTGCCCATGCGCCCATCGGCATCTTGCGAAGAACCACCCGACAGTGCGAATTCCATCGCCACCAGCGGCACGGCATAATCTTCGACCAGCCAAGCCTCAATGCCGGCTTTGCTCACCACATGCTGCACGCGGGCGGCACGTGTGGTCGGAGAGACAATCATTTGCGGCGCATTCATGAGCGTTTCCGTTGGTCTTTCAAGGCAGCCTTAAGCCGCAGCATTGTCTGATTTGGGCAGCAGGAAGCCCGTCACGGCGCGGCGACGATCGAGCCATTTTTCAGCCGCCTTGCGCACGTCTTCCGCGCTCACCGCATCCATGCGCTCGGGCCAGGCGCGGATGTCTTCCACACTCATGCCCGTTGTGAGCGCGGCACCATACCAGCGCGCGAGCGAGGTCTGGTTGTCCTGCGCATAAATGGCGTCCGCCACCAGACGCGTTTTGGCGCGCGCGAGATCGGCCTCTGCCACGCCCTTGTCGATCACATCGCGGATGATGCGCTCAACCGCTGCATCGAGCTGCTCGAGCGTCACATCGGGTGCCGGCATGGCATAGATCCAGAAGCGCGTCTCATCGAGCGCTGTGCCCATGTAATAGCCTTCCGCAGCGACAGCGATCTTCTCGTCCATCACCAGACGGCGATAGAGCAGGCTTGTCGCGCCACCGCCCAGCAAATGCGCGAGCGCTTCGAGTGCTTCCGCTTCGCCCTTTTCGGCTGTGCGATAAGAGGGCACCAGATAGACGATCTGGTGCGAGGGCTGCTCGACCTTCTCGTCGGACAACGTGACCAGACGATGTGCGCGGGGCTCGGGCTCGCGCGGTCGCTTGCGCTGCGGTGCCTCGCCACGCGCTGCAATCGCACCATAGGTGCGGGTCGCCATCTCGCGCACTTCGTCTTCGCTGACATCACCGGCGACAATCAGCACGGCATTTTCAGGCGTGTAGAAGCGGTCGTAATAATCAAGTGCATCTTCGCGGCCGAGATCTTCAATCTCATGCTGCCAGCCGATGATCGGCTTGCCATAGGTGTGATGCGAATAGAGCGCGGCCTGCACAGCTTCATGCAATTGCGCAGACGGATCACTGTCGGTGCGCATGCGGCGCTCTTCGAGCACGACATCGCGCTCGGGCGCGACGATCTCGTCGGTCAAAACGAGATTCTTCATGCGGTCGGCTTCATATTCCATGACAACCGGCAGATGCGCTTTGGGCATGCGCTGGAAATAGGCGGTGTAATCATTGGACGTGAAGGCATTCTCCTGTCCGCCGAGTTCGGCGACGAGTTCAGAGAAATAGCCTTTGGGATGTTTCTGCGTGCCCTTGAACATCAGATGTTCAAGAAAATGCGCGATGCCGGATTTGCCAGCCGGATCATCAGCCGAGCCGTTGCGATACCACACCATATGCGTGACGACAGGCGCACGCAGATCGGGGATGACCACGACCTCCATGCCATTGTCGAGGCGGAAATGGGAAATGGCCGGACCGGCACCCGCCGAGGCGGATGCGCCTGCAGCTGGCGTGAGACCGGAAGAAAGCGACTGACGTGCCATAGGGACCCGACTGAAAGCTGGAGATACAAAACCGCCGCCACAAGGTCACCCCGGGCGGCGGGCCATCAGGCAATATAAGATCAAAGCGGCTGAAAGTTCACCCCCAGCCCATCATCATCTCGCGATCAGCGTTCTGCTTTGCGACGCGCTTCTTCAATGGCCTGCGCACGTGCATCGGAGAGATTGTCTTCCTGCTTGACCTCAAATGTATATTTCTGAGCCGTGGTCGGCTTACGGAAGCCGGTCGGCGGTTCTGTGAGATCTTTGCGCGGCGGCTCTTTGCCAACCGCCAGGACCGTCTTGTCTTCAGCGCCGGATGATTTCGCGTTGCGCATGCCGGTCCAGAAAGCTTCCTGATTGCAGGGGCGACCCAAAGGCTCGTTGCATTCCTTGTCAGTGCCGGGGCCCTGAACAGCTGTGCTGCGGACGCGGTCGAGCTCGGTGCGGCTGACGGGGTTCCAGACCTCGTCTACACGCTGGCGGGCTTTTTCGGCTTTCTCAGCTTCACGACGGGCGATTTCCTGATCCTTGGGCCAAGCCTTGACCCGCTTGGCAGCCGGAGCTTGCGGATCCGGCAGGGCCTTGCGATTGGCGGGCACGACAATCGGCGCACGCTCGCGATATTGGATATTGCCTTCGACAGGCTGATCACCCGGCATGATGAGGTCGATCATGGATTCCAGAAGACTGGCCTTACCATCGTCTTCCAGAGCCATGGCAGCCCGCGGGGCCCCCGCCAAAGCGAGCACAACAGACGCCGCGACAAGTCCGGCGCGAGGAAAGCAAGTTCCTGATTTCATGGCCAAGTCCAATGCAGTGTCCGTTACGGTCGAATGAGGCCGCCCGAGCGGCTGGGGCTAGACCACCTCTTGCCACCCCAAGGCGGCAATTTGGTGGCGGCGCTCAGCCTTGCGGGCCGGGGGCCGGGGTGATGAGGGATTCATACAGAAGAAGCCCAACCCCCGCAACGATCCCGACATCGGCCAGGTTGAAAACATACCAGGAGAAGCTGCCGAGGTGAAAATGGAAGAAATCGGCCACCGCCCCATAGGCCGCCCGGTCAATGGCATTGCCAATGGCCCCGCCGATGATCAGGCCCAAGCCCAGCCCGCTCGGAGCCGTGGCCGAGCGCCACAGCCAGACCGCCAGAAACAGGGTCACGGCCAGCGTGACGGCCAGAAGCGCATAGCGGCCCAGATCGCTATCGGCCTCAAACAGCGAATAGGACACGCCCTTGTTCCAGGCCATGACGAGGTCGAAGAAAGGCAGCACCCGCACCGGCTGGCGATTGCCGATGTCATAGACATTCAGCATCCACAGCTTGTGCGCCTGATCGGCGAGCAGCATGAGAAAGGCACTCATGCCCCCGATGAGGCGCACTCTGGTTTGCAGGCCAAAGCCCGGCGCGCCTTGGCTCACAGCAGGCCAGCCGCTTTCAGCTCGCGCAAAGCCTTGGCATCGCGCGGGCTGACATCGGGATATTCCGCATCCTGACCGATCTCGTCAGAGATTTTCCAGGAGCGGGCGCATTTTTGTCCCCGGGCCTTTTCACAGACAACGCCCACACCCGGCACATCATCCAGCGCAAAGGCACCTTGGGGTGCCGCGCCTGCGCGGATTTCAATGCCCGATGTGATGCAGATTTCTGCCAGATCGAGACCGTTCAGCACGCCGCGCATGGCATCATCGGCAATATAGACAACGGGGGCTGCTTCCAGCGACGAGCCGATGCGCTTTTGCGCACGCTCGATTTCCAGCGCGCCTGTGACCACGCGGCGCAAGCTGCGCACTTTCGCCCATTTGGCAGCGAGCGCCTCATCCCGCCAGCTGGCGGGCACATCGACAAAACCTTCCAGATGGACAGATTCCGCATCCTGATAGCGTGACAACCATGCCTCTTCCGCTGTGAAGCAGAGAATGGGTGCCAGCCACAAAGTGACGGCGCGGAAGATTTCTTCAATGCAAGTGAGTGAGGCCAAACGCGCTTGCGAGGACAAAGGATCGCAATAAAGCGTGTCCTTGCGCACGTCGAAATAAAAGGCCGAAAGATCGGTGTTCAGGAACAGCGACAGTTCCGAGACCACTTTGCGATAATCATAGGTCTCGTAAGCCTGTTTGATGACAGGCGACAATTCGCTCAGGCGATGCAGCATGAGCTTTTCAAGCTCGGGCATATCGGCATGCGCGACGCGCTTGCCCGCATCGTAATGCGCCAGCGTGCCGAGCATCCAGCGCATCGTGTTGCGCAATTTGCGATAGGTCTCGACAAAGGTTTTCAGAATTTCTTTGCCGATGCGCAGATCATCCGAATAGTCAGAAGCCGCGACCCACAGACGCAGAATGTCGGCGCCCGCATCTTCGATCACCTTCTGCGGTGCCGTGACATTGCCGAGCGACTTCGACATTTTCTGGCCTTTTTCATCCAGAACGAAGCCATGCGTCAGCACAATATCAAACGGCGCGCGCCCGCGCGTGCCGCAGCTCTCGAGCAGCGAGGACTGGAACCAGCCGCGATGCTGATCCGAGCCTTCCAGATACATGACGCTGTCGCGTCCACCATCGACCTTGCGCTTGGTGCCAGACAGGCCCGGGAAATGCTTGGCATCTTCGAGCGTGTAGGTATGCGTCGAGCCTGAATCGAACCAGACGTCGAGCACATCCATGACCATGTCATAATCATTGGCGCGCGCACCCAGAAAACGCTCTTTCGCGCCTTCCTTGAACCAGGCGTCACCACCCTCAGCCTCGAAAGCCTCGGCAATCGCCGCATCAACCGCCTTGTCGTGCAGAAGCTCTTTGGTTTCCTTGTGGACGAAGACGCAGATCGGAACGCCCCAGGCGCGCTGGCGCGACATGACCCAATCAGGCTTGTTTTCGATCATGCCGCGGATGCGGTTTTCACCAGCTGCCGGCACCCATTGGGTTTTGCCGATCGCCTCAAAAGCAACCGTGCGCAGCGACGAACCGAGATTGAACTCTTTATCCATCGCAATGAACCATTGCGGCGTATTGCGGAAAATCACCGGCTTTTTCGAACGCCAAGAATGCGGGTACTGATGCTTCAATCGACCGCGTGCGACGAGATTGCCAATCGTGATGAGTGATTGGATCACCGCTTCATTGGCATCGCCCTTGTCACCCTTTTCGGTGATGACGCGCTTGCCTTCAAAGCCCGGCGCTTCTTTGGTGTAGCGGCTTTCATCATCGATGGTGAAAGGAATACGCGTGTCGATGCCGCGCGCTGACAGCTCGCGGCCATAGGTCATCCAGATTTCAAAGTCTTCGCGACCATGCGAGGGCGCGGTATGGACAAAGCCTGTGCCTGTGTCGTCGGTAACATGATCGCCATCGAGCAGCGGCACCTGAAAGCGATAGCCCAGACCCGACAGCGGATGCGCGCAGACAGTGGCTTTCAGATCATCGGCCGAAACCAGGCTGATCTGTTTCAATGTAATCTTGGCGGAGGCTGCAACCGCATCTGCAAGTTTCAACGCGAGCACATATTTTTCGCCGACCACGGGGCCGAAATCGCGCTCATTGGCGGTGACTTCAAACACGCCATATTCGATCTTGTGCGAATAGGAAATCGCGCGATTGCCCGGCAGCGTCCACGGCGTTGTCGTCCAGATGACGACATAGGCATTGGCAATCGGGCCTTCGAGGATCGGAAACTTCACCCACACCATATCCGACTGGTGATCGTGATATTCGATCTCGGCTTCAGCCAGCGCGGTCTTTTCGACCACCGACCACATGACGGGCTTCGAGCCGCGATAGAGCAGACCATTGTCCTTGAACTTCATGATCTCGCGCGCGATCTGCGCTTCGGCATGGAAGGCCATGGTCGAATAGGGATGGTCCCAATCACCCGTCACACCCAGACGCTTGAATTCCTCGCGCTGCGTGTCGAGCCATTGTTGCGCGAAGGCGCGGCATTCCTGACGGAACTCCACAACCGGCACTTCGTCTTTGTTTTTGCCCTTGGCGCGATATTGCTCTTCGATCTTCCATTCAATCGGCAGGCCGTGACAATCCCAGCCCGGCACATAATTCGAATCGAAGCCCAGCATCTGCTGGCTGCGCGTCACCATATCCTTCAGGATTTTGTTGAGCGCATGGCCGATGTGGATGTTGCCATTGGCATAGGGAGGGCCGTCATGCAGCACGAAGCGCGGACGGCCAGCCGATGTTTCGCGGATGCGCTTGTAGAGATTGCGCTCACGCCAGCGTGCAAGCAGCTCCGGCTCCTTCTGCGGCAGGCCTGCACGCATCGGAAATTCCGTGCGCGGCAGGAACAGGGTCTGCGAATAATCAGGTGCGGACGACTCGGTCATGTTGGGTCAAAAGCTCTGGCGAAGGCGACGGAAAATATGCGTCCGGCAATAGACCATTTGGGCGATGGGGACAAACCTTCTCCCTGAGGGAGAAGGTGGCGCGCGAAGCGCGACGGATGAGGGGTTACAATCAACGGAACAGAGGGCGTAACCCCTCACCCCGGTCCTCCGGACCGACCCTCTCCCTCTGGGAGAGGGTTAGGCAAGAATCCCCCGCGCTTCGTCCACATCGCGGCCGATCTGGGCGACCAGCGCCTCCAGACCATCAAACTTCTCTTCCGGACGGATCCAGCTCACAAACCGGATCTCCAGCACCTTGCCGTATAAATCACCTTTGAAATCAAGGATATAGATCTCAAGCCAGGGCGGGCCATTGTCGACGGTGGGGCGTCGGCCCCAGCTCGCCACGCCCTTGTGCCAGACCCCATCGACCTGCACCCGCACAGCATAAATGCCGTAGCGCAGGCGGCAGGAGGGATCGAGGATCAGATTGGCGGTCGGAAAACCGAGCTCGCGGCCGAGCTTCTGGCCATGCACCACCTCGCCGGTGACGAAGAAATCATGACCCAGCAGTGTGCGGGCGCGGGCGACATCGCCCTCCTCCAGCGCTTTGCGGGTATCGGCGGAATGAATGGCCTCGGGGCTGCCGCCCGCGTCTGCCAGCACTTTTTCGACCACTTTCACGGCAAAGCCATGCCGGGCGCCCGCGTCTTTCAGAAAAGCAGGCGAGCCCTCGCGGCCTTTGCCGAAGTGGAAATCATAGCCCACCACAGCGCCCGAAATTTTGAGGCGGCCGACCAGCACATCGGCAACAAACTCTTCGGCTGTCAGGCCCGACAATGCCGCGTCAAACGACAAGACGAACATGGCCTCAAGGCCCAGACGCGACAGCGCGACAGCCTTTTCGCGCTCGGGCGTCAGACGGAACACAACCGGCCGCTTGGCGAAAAAATCGGCGGGATGGGGCTCGAAGGTCAAAACCGCGCAGGGCTTGTTCAGGCGGGTCGCCAGCGCCTCGGCCGCGCGGATGACCACCGAATGGCCGCGATGCACGCCATCGAAATTGCCAATGGCCACCAC
>CANGRU010000079.1 GCA_947456315.1 Beijerinckiaceae bacterium
ACAGGCATCGCGTGCCACCACAATGCCGAAATCGAGATCGCGTGCGGCAAAGACGGTCGAGGCAATGCCGACATCGGTCGAGCCGCCGCAGATGATGATGTTGACGATGCCGCGCACGCGCATCTGCAATTCGAGATCGGTCTGGAAGAAAGAGTTCCAGCGATGTTTTGGCACCATCACGTCGCCTTTGGCGGGGGCGAGTTCGGGGGCCACTTCCGCATCTTTGGAATCGCCATAAAAGCGCGGCTTGATCACAGCGTCGGGCGCGCTCGTGGAGCCCAGATCCATATCCGTGTCGGTGAGGCGCAACACGGTATCGGAGCCGTCGGGCGCGTGATGGCCGGAGGGGTAGAAAGCCGTCATGCCGACTTTACGTGCGCCCATCAAAAGGCGCTGCATATTGGGCAGGATGTTGCGGTCGGCGAGGAACTTCTGCTTGGCAGGATCGCGCGGGTGCAAATAGCCGTTGAGACTGTCGAACATGATGAGCCCGGTGTTTTCTGCCGACAGCTCTTTTTCCATGCGGGATATTTTGGCCATGCCGCCTCTCCTTTTCTTGTTTTTGCGGAGCTTGAGGATAGGGGCTTGCCCCGCCTCGCACAATGGGCGGAAACTGGGGTGAAACACCGCCCAAGGCGGGACAGGGAGGCAGGGTATGAGTGTTCTGGTTACGGGGGCGGGGCTCGTCGGCACATCTTTCGCGCGGCAGGCCATCCAGCGGGGGGAGAGGATCGTCTTTTTCGATCCCGAGCCGCGCCAGAGCTTTATCGATTTCAAATGCGGCAAGGGAAAAGCGGAGTTGGTGCGCGGCGATGTGCGCGATCTGCCGGCTCTGCTGGATACCGTGAAAAAGCACAAGATTGAGACGCTTGTGCACACCGCCGGATTGATCGGCGGGCGCGTGCAGCAATCCCTGTCGCTGGCTTTCGATATCAATCTGGGCGGCACGCGCAATGTGGCCGAGGTGATGCGGCTCGCGGGCCTGCGCCGTCTCGTCCATATTTCGACCTTCGGTGTCTATGACACGCGCCGCGAGATGCCAGCCCAAGTGGATGAGGCTTTTCCGCGCGGCGCGGGGCGGGGCTATGGCAATCTGAAAGTGGCCAAGGAAGTGCTGCTCGAAGCCTATGCCGATCTGCACAAGTTCGAGCTCGTCATGCTGCGGCCAGCCAATGTCTATGGCTTTGGGCATTTCTGGGCGGGCTCGTCGGGCGGGGCCAAAATGCAGGCTTTGCTGGAGGCGGGACTGGCGGGCGGCAAGGCGCGCATCCCCTCGGCCGAGACCATGGCGAATGAGTATATTTATGCCGATGATATGGGGCGGGCGGTTGATCTGGCCGTAACCAAACCCGCAGCGGCGGGGGGCATTTTCAACATCGGCAATGGCTTTGTGACGCCTTTTGCGGAGGTTGTAGCGGCGGTGCGCCACCATTGTCCGGATCTGGATTTTGAGATCGAGCCGGGCGAGCCGCCCAAAAACAAATCAGCCCCACTTTCGATCAGCGCAGCCGAAAAACATCTGGACTGGCGACCCGCTCACGACATTGTGGCTGGCTTTGGAGCCTATCTTTCGGAAATCAGGTCAGCCCGCGCAAAAGGGCTTTGAAAACATCCGACTTTGGTCGTTCTGCCCCCTGCGGGCATGGCATATCAAAGCGGAGGCCGCTAAGATCGAGCCAAGGGATATCAGGGGGGATAGACGCGGCAGGCCCGGACAGGGTCGGCAGCTTGTCCTCTTTGTTCAATGTGGAGGATGAAAGCATGTCGGGCCAGGTTGCACCGTCCGAAGACCAATCGCGAGGGCTGATCAAGTCCACACAGGAGCTGGGCGCAGGCCTGTTCCTGATTGCGATTGCTTTGTTTTTCTATTGGCAGGGGATGGATTTGCCGCGCGGCTCGCTGCGCGCGCTGGGGCCCGGCATGTTGCCCTTGGCACTGGTCACGCTGCTGGGCGTGGGCGGCCTGATGATGGTGATCTTTTCATTGTTTGAAGTGGGGCCACGCCTTGAGCGCTGGTCGCTGCGCGGCCCGTTCTTCGTGTTCGGCGGCATCATTCTGTTCGCGCTGCTCATCCGCAGCTGCGGTTTGATGATTGCGGGACCCGTGTCGATGATTTTCGGCATGATGGCGAGCGATGAATTCGAGCTCAAGGAAGCGACGATTTTTTCCATTGCGATGACCATCGTCTGCATCCTTCTTTTCAAGACGCTTTTGCGCCTGCCGATCCCCGTGATTGGCACGTTGCTTGAGCCGATCTTTCCTTTCTGAGCCGGAGAATTTTTCATCATGGAAGCTTTCCTCGGCAATCTCGCAATGGGCTTTGGCGTTGCGCTGACGCTCAATAATATTTTCCTCTGTTTCGTCGGTTGTATGGTCGGCACGCTGATCGGCGTGTTGCCGGGTGTGGGCCCCATCGCCACCATTGCGATGCTCTTGCCCATCACCTTCGGTTTTGATCCGACGGGCGCGCTCATCATGCTGGCCGGCATTTATTACGGCGCGCAATATGGTGGTTCGACGACTGCCATTCTTGTGAACATTCCCGGTGAAGCGACTTCGGTTGTCACCGTGCTCGATGGTCACCAGATGGCCAAGCAGGGCCGCGCCGGTGTGGCGCTGGGCATGGCGGCTATGGGCTCGTTCTTCGCGGGCACTGTGGCCACGCTGTTCATCGCAGCTCTTGGCCAGCCTTTGACGAAATTGGCGCAGCTGTTCGGCCCCGCCGAATATTTCTCGCTGATGATCATGGGTCTTGTGTTCGCGGTGGTGCTGGCACGCGGCTCGATTCTCAAAGCCATGTGCATGATCCTGCTCGGCCTGTTGCTGGCAACGGTCGGCACTGACCTTGAAACAGGTCAGGAGCGCATGACGCTTGGCATTCAGGATCTGTCGGACGGTGTCGACTTTGCCGTTCTCGCCATGGGTATTTTCGGTTTTGCGGAAATCGTCCGCAATCTTGAAAATCCCGAGACGCGTGACGTTGTGCGCGCCGCCATTGGTCGTTTGTGGCCCAGTAAGGATGACTTCCGCCAGTCTTATTTCCCGATCCTGCGTGGCACGCTGATTGGTGCCATTCTCGGTATTCTGCCGGGCAATGGCGCGGTGCTGGGTCCGTTTGCGTCTTACACGGTCGAAAAGAAGATCGCGAAAGATCCCAAGCGCTTTGGTCGCGGTGCGATTGAAGGCGTGGCAGGTCCTGAATCAGCGAATAATGCGGGTGCGCAAACGGCCTTCATTCCGCTGCTGACGCTGGGCATTCCGCCCAACGCCGTGATGGCTTTGATGGTCGGTGCAATGACCATTCACGGCATCATTCCGGGCCCGCAGGTGATGACCAAGAACCCGGAATTGTTCTGGGGCATGGTCGCCTCCATGTGGCTGGGCAATCTGATGCTGGTCATCATCAACCTGCCGCTCATCGGTCTGTGGGTGAAGCTCCTGCAGGTGCCGTACCGCATGATGTTCCCGGCGATCATGATCTTCTGCTGCATCGGCATTTACTCGATCAACAATTCCACCAGTGACGTGCTGTTCACGGCCTTCTTCGGTCTGGTCGGCTATACGCTGCTGAAATTCGGTTTCGAGCCTGCCCCGATGTTGCTCGGCTTCGTGCTCGGCAAACTGATGGAAGAAAAGCTGCGTCAGGCCTTGATCCTGTCGCGTGGTTCTTTCTCGACCTTCATCGAGCGTCCGGTTTCGGCTGGTCTGCTGCTGGTGGCGGTCGTCATGCTGGCGATTGCATTGCTGCCGTCGATCCAGAAGGGTCGCGACGAAGTCTTCACCGAGTAGTTCACATTTACGACATCGGGCGAGGGAGTCACTTCCGTCGCCCGATGTTCCCTCCCATATTCTCTTTCAGGTGCCGATGAATGGCCCGAACAAGAGAGTGGGAGCGAATTGCATGAAGAAGCTCGTCCTGGCGCTGGCCGCCACCGCGATGATGGCCGGCGCTGCGCAGGCCCAGTCCTATCCCAACCGTCCCGTTACGATGATCGTCCCCTTTGCTGCGGGCGGACCGACAGACATTGTCGCGCGCATTGTGGGCGAGCATATGTCGAAGACGCTGGGCCAGCAGATCGTCGTTGAGAATGTCGCCGGTGCTGGTGGCACCACGGGCATCACGCGCGCTGCCCAATCCAAGAATGATGGCTACACCATTATGATGGGACATATGGGCACACATGGTGCTGCCCCCGCGCTCTACGCCAATTTGAAATATGATCCGGTGAAAGATTTCGAGCCGGTCGGCATGGCCGCTGGCACGCCGATTCTGATCGTTGGTAAAAAGAACTTCCCGGCCAAAGACCTCAAGGAAATGATGGCCTATCTCAAGGCCAATCCGGACAAGGTGAACCAAGCGCATGCGGGTATTGGTGCTGTGTCACATATGACGTGCATCATGTTCAACAGCCAGCTCGGCATCAAGCCGACGGCCGTGCCTTATAGCGGCACAGGACCAGCTTTGAATGATCTTGTGTCGGGTCAGGTCGATTATATGTGCGACCAGATCGTCAACCTTGTGCAGCAGATCAAGGCAGGCTCGATCAAGGCCTATGCGATTGCGACACCCGTGCGCTCGCCGGCTCTCCCCGATGTGCCAACCACTGTTGAAGCGGGCATGCCCGAGTATCAGGTGACCGCTTGGAACGCGATTTTCGCGCCCAAGGACACGCCCAAAGAGGTTGTGACCGCGCTGACCGACGCACTCAACAAGGCGCTGGATGACGAGGCCACCAAGGGTCGTCTGCTCGAGCTGGGTGGCGTCTTGCCCACCAAGGATGAGCGTGGCGGCAAATGGCTTGGCGAGTTCGTGGGCAAGGAAGTCGCCCGCTGGACGCCCGTGCTGAAGGATGCACCGAAGTAAGGAGCGTTAGTCCCCTCTCCCGCATGCGGGAGAGGGTGGCCGCCGGAGGCGGTCGGGTGAGGGTGGGCGCGGCTGAACTGCCCTCCTCCGCCCTGCTCCGCAGGGCACCTTCTCCCGCTAGCGGGAGAAGGACTGGCGCACGGTCATATTCTCAAAAATTGAGAATATGGATTGACTCTCTCCGGAGGCTCTCCTAGCTTCTCGGGCAAAGGGAGGACTTCCATGACCTATACAGCGCTCTACGCAGGCACTTATCTCCACCACATTGAATTGCAGAGCTCCAACCCGCAGCGGCTTGCCAAATTTTATGGCGATGCCATGCAGATGCAGGTCGAGAAGCAGGGCGCAGTCTATATCTGCCGCGGGCCCGAGCGCCGCCTCATCGTCTCGCAGGGCCAAGACAAGAAGCTCGCGCTCGGCGCCTTCGCCTGCCGCGATGCCGATGGCCTGCGCATGATGCGCGAACGCGCCACCAAGGAAGGCCTCAATCCGCAAGACGAAGCCTCGGTCTTCATGGACCACGCTTTCGCGGTGGTTGATCCTGACGGCAACAAGGCGGTCTTCGGTCTCGCCATAAAAGACCCGGAAGGCCTGAAAGGTCTGAAAGGCCCGACGCAACATCTGACGCTTGCGACCCATGATCCGGAAGCGATTGAAGCTTTCTACGCAGGCAAGCTCGGTTTTGCTGTGTCGGATCGCGTGCGCAAGCCCAATGGCGAAGTCGCGACCATCTTCACACGCTCGAACCACGAGCATCACACGCTCGCATGCTTCCGCTCGGACCGTGTCGGTGTTGATCATCATTCTTATGAGGCGGGTGATTGGACGGTGATCCGCGACTGGTGCGATCATCTGGCAACGCTCGACATCCAGTTGATGTGGGGACCGGGTCGTCATGGTCCGGGCAACAACCTCTTCATCTTCATTGTCGATCCCGATGGCAATTGGATCGAGATTTCGGCGGAGCTCGAAATTATTCACGACCGTCCGGTGAAGGAATGGCCGCACGCGGAACGCACGCTCAATCTCTGGGGCAAGGGCATCTTGCGCAGCTGAGGCATAATGGCAGGTCTCGCGCGATATATGGCTGTGTTGCGCCTTTTTTCTGAAGGCATGCCAACATGGACCGTGGCGGAAATGGCCGATGCTTTGCAGGTTCCGCAGAGCACAGCCTATCGCACCGTGCGCGATCTGCTGGGTGAAGGCCTTGTCGAAATGTCATCCGAGGCGCGCTATCGCCTCGGTCCGGCCTTTGTCGAGTTTGATCGGCTGACCCGCTTGACTGATCCGCTGATGCAAGCAGGCGCGCATGTCTTGCGCGCGATTGTGCAAGATGCGGGTGTGCCGGCTGTGGCATTGCTATGTCGTCTTTATGGGCGCGAAGTCATGTGCATTGCCGATCATGTCTCGCCGGACGCCTCGTTTTCGCCAAGCTATGAGCGCGGCAAGCCGATGCCTTTGACGCAGGGCGCGACATCCAAAGCCATTCTTGCGCGACTGCCGGCCAAGCGCCTGTCAAAATTGATTGGTGCTGACGCCGTTGAAACATTGCGGCCTGAATTGGCAGTCATTCGGCGTGCCGGTTTTTGTCTGGGCCGTGGCGAAATCGACGAGGGGCTCGCCGGCATGGCGGTGCCGATCGTCTGCGAGGCCGAAGGTCTGGTTGCTTCTCTGTCGCTGGTTGTTGAAAGTCATCGTCTGTCTGGCGCGCGTGAAGAGCGCTTGCGGCATGTGGTGATGAATGCGGCACACGAGATTGAGGCGACGCTCAATCAGGATCACGTTGGAGCTTTGAGAGCATGACTCATCTCACTTGCGATATTGCCATTGTCGGGGCCGGCCCGACCGGCATGACCATGGCTCATCTGTTGGGCCAGGCGGGCGTGAAGGTGATCCTCATCGAGCGCAATGCCAGCACGGTGACGCAACCGCGCGCCGTCTCGATTGATGATGAAGCCTTGCGCACCATGCAGGCGATCAGTCTGGATCGCGAGATCATCGAACATGTCGCGCTGGATTATGGCTCGAATTATTTTACGCCAGCGGGTGTGTGCTTTGCCAAGGTCGAGCCGACGACGCGCGAATATGGTTTCCCGCGCCGCAATGCGTTCACTCAGCCTAAGCTGGAAGCGACCCTCCGCGCGCATCTGGATCGCTACCCCAATGTCACGCTGTTGTTCGAGCATGAATGCGAGAGCGTGAGCGAAAATGACAGTGGCGTTGTCTTGCGTCTGCGCCATGGCGGTGCCGATGTTGCAGTAGAGGCCTCTTATGTGGTGGCTTCCGACGGGGCGCGCTCCACTTTGCGCAAAGTGATCGGCGCCAATCTGGTCGGCTCCACCTATCACCAGAAATGGATCATCGTTGA
>CANGRU010000080.1 GCA_947456315.1 Beijerinckiaceae bacterium
ATTTCCAGAAAACCATTCCCGGCAATCCCGCCATTGTGGTCCAGAATATGCCCGGCGCTGGCTCGCTGGCAGCCGCGCGCCACCTCTATTCGCTGGCGCCCAAGGACGGCACGTCGATGGCGGTTGTGCTGTCAACGGCTTTGTTCGATCCGCTGATGGCAGGACAGGATCTGGCCTCTTACGATCCGCGCAAATTCATCTTTCTGGGCAATGCCAATGCCGACACATCGGTGTGCATCACGCGCAAGGATGCACCCGTGCAATCTTATGCCGATTTGTTCGACAAGGAGCTGGTGGTGGGCGGCACAGGCCCGGGCTCGGCCCTTGTTGATTATCCCGTCATGGAAAAACATATTCTAGGTGTGAAGGTGAAGCTGATCGCGGGCTATAAAGGCTCGAATGAAGTCAGCCTCGCCATCCAGCGCAATGAAGTGCAGGGCATTTGCGGCCTGCTCTGGTCGAGCGCAAAGCAGCAATATCCTGACATGTTGAAGCCGGAGAGCGCTGTGAAAGTTCTCGTGCAGCAGGATACGCAAAGCCTGCCCGTGCTGAAGGCTGCGGGTGTGCCGCTGTCGATGGATTTTGCCAAAACGCCTCAACAGAAACAGGCGATGGAAGTTTTCTTGCAGCAGGGCTCGATCAGCCGTCCCTTCTTCTTGCCGCCGGGTGTGCCGGCTGATCGTGTGGCTGTGTTGCGGAAATCTTTCCTCGACGTGTTGGCTGATCCCGAGCTTGTCGCAGAGGCCACCAAGGCTTCGCTCGATATTGCTCCGCAAACAGGCGAAGAGGTGCAAAAGCTCATGGATAAGCTTTATGCAACGCCTCCTGACCTCATCGCCTTTCTGCGCAAAGGCATGAGTGCGCCTTGATCTGAGCCGTGGCGGGGTGACAGGCCCCGCCGCCTCGCGCTAAGAAGAGGCCAAGAAGAAAAGCGGAAGGGCCAGCCTTGTTCGGGAAGACGCGTGACAACGATATTCATTACGGCTTGATCGTTCCGCTCTTCCTGCATTGTCTGATTTTGCAGGCCATGTTGCCGCTGCTGCGTGGTGGCACCACCTATCGCGCCATTGAAACGGATGTTTCGGTTGTCTGGATCGGCGTCATCGGCGCGAGCTTTTCTTTGCTGCCGATTGCTTTGGCTATTCCCTTCGGCAAATTGATGGATCGCGGACATGATGCGCGCGCTGCGCAGGTCGGCGCCGTCTTCATGTTTGCCGGTTCGCTGGTGCTGTATTTTGCACCCGGCAGCCGTATCGATTTGTTGGTCGCCAATGTGTTGCTGGGGATCGGCCATTTGCTCGCCATGGCGGCGCATCAGATGATCTCGGTCCGCTCGGCCGGCCCCAAGAGCCGCGAGACGGTGCTGAGCCTCTACATGTTGGGTTTGGCGGTCGGCCAGGCGGTCGGGCCGATGATCATGGGCTTTGCGGCGGGAGATGCGCGTGTCGCGCCCACGCAGACATTGTTCATTCTGGGCGCGTCACTGGCTGCTTTGAATATTCTCGTGGGGTTGACGATTACCCGCGCACCGCCAAAGCCGCCGCGTGATGAAAATGAAGTGCGCCTGAGCCTGTTGGAGATTCTGAAGCTCAAAGGTCTGGCGGCCATCATCTTCGCCTCTGTCATTACGGTGACGACTTTTGATGTGCTGATCATCTACATGCCGCTGCTCGGCACGGAGCGCAATATTGAGGCGAGCCATATTGGCTGGTTGCTGACTGTGCGTGCAGCGGGAGCCATGGCGTCGCGCCTGGCTTATGTGTCGCTGTTCAAACTGTTTGGTCGCATCCCGCTCACCATTGCGAGCCTGTTGATGGCGGCTGCGGGTCTGCTTGTGCTGGCGCTGCCTTTGCCTTTGTGGATGCTCTATGTCGGTGCCGTTGCGTCGGGCTACGGGCTTGGCATTTCCTCGACGCTGGCTTTTTCGGGCATGGTGCAACTGGCGCCGGCCAATGTGCGCGCCACGGCCTTGTCGATGCGCCTCACCGGCAACCGCATCGGTCAGGTCGCCTTTCCCTTTACCGCCAGCTTTCTGGCCGCTCTTGCCGGCGTGGGTGGTGTCTTTGCCGTGATCGCTATTTCGTTGGTGATTGCCAGCGTCTGGGTGCACCAGACCTGGCCCCGCGACAAAGCCTGAGGCACGCGGTTTTCACCTGCGCGCAAATCAGCTAAGCTCAAGGTATTCTTTTATGTCTTTGAGCGGGGCCTTGCCCATGTCGTCACCCGAATCCGATCCCGACAATCGTCGTGCGAGTGAGCGCCATCGCACCCTGATGGCAGGACGCATTTATTTTCAAAGCGGGCGCTCGTCGCTCGATTGTCAGGTGCGCAACATTTCACTGACAGGCGCCTGTCTGAAAGGGCCGGGCGTGATTGATCTGCCCGATCATTTCCGTCTCGAAATCCCCTCGCGTGATCGCATCTATGATTGCGAGTCTCGTTGGCGGCTCAAGGACACGATGGGTGTGCATTTCAAAGTGCCGGAAACAGCACCCAAGCGCAAAGAAGACAATCTGGTCGAGCGCGTGGCTGTGCTTGAATATGAGAACCGCGTGCTGCGCCAGCGCATTGTCGAATTGAGCCAAAGACTGGCAGAATTTGGGGCCTCGACGGAAAGCCTGTGAGCGCTTATTCTGCGCTCATGCAAAACACTTTGCGCTTCTGCGCCAATATTTCCATGCTTTTCACCGAAGTGCCTTTCGCCGAGCGCATTGATGCGGCCGCAAAGGCGGGCTTTCTGGCGGTTGAGTGCCAGTTTCCTTATGAGGTTCCTGCGCGTGAATTGCGCAAGCGTCTCGATGCGACGGGCCTCATCATGACAGGCATCAATGCGCCACCCGGCCAGCCGGGCGAATTCGGTTTTGCGGCTTTGCCCGCGCAGCGCGCAGAGTTTCGCCAGTCGCTGGCACAAGCTTTGGATTATGCGCACGTGCTGGGCGCCAAAAATGTTCATTGTCTGTCAGGTGTCTTGAATGGCGTGCCGCTTGCCGATGCGCGCGCCTGTTTCATCGACAATATGGCCTATGCCTGTGAGCAGGCCGAGCGCGCCAATGTCACGCTCTTGATCGAGCCGCTCAATCCTTATGATCGTCCTGATTATTTTCTCACGGGCTCTGATATGGCGGCTGATCTCATCAGTCATGTGAACCGGCCCGAATTGAAGATCATGTTCGATCTTTATCATGTGCAGATTCTCGAAGGTGATCTGTTGCGCCGCATCGGGCGGCATTGGCCTGTGATCGGGCATTTTCAACTCGCCTCGGTGCCGCGCCGTCACGAGCCTGATGAAGGCGAGATCAATTATGCCGTGGTGTTGAAAGAGATTGCATCGCGCGGTTGGCCGGGCTGGATCGGTTGCGAATATCGCCCGCGCACATCCACGCTTGCGGGCTTGGGCTGGATCGAGAAGCTCGCGCCGTGACCATTCTTGATCGCGCGCAGTTCATCCGCACCCACACACGTTTCCTGCCTGTTCCCCATGCGCCCGAGATTTCGCTGTATCTCGCCGATGAAGCCACAGAGCTGTGGCAAAAGACGGAAGATGAATTGGGCGAGATTGGCTTGCCGCCGCCCTTCTGGGCTTTTGCCTGGGCCGGTGGTCAGGCTTTGGCGCGTTATATTCTCGATCATCCCGACATTGTCGCGGGCAAGCGCGTGCTCGATTTCGCCTCCGGCTCAGGCCTTGTCGGCATTGCTGCTGCCAAAGCCGGCGCCTTGCGCGTGGAGGCTTGCGATATTGATGCGTTCTCGGCGGAAGCCATCGCCATCAATGCGGCTGAAAACAAAGTCAGCCTGCAGGTGTTGTGCGAAGATCTGGTCGGGCAAGATCGTGGCTGGGATGTCGTGCTGGCGGGCGATGTGTCTTACGAGCGCGATATGGCGTCTCGCGTGACAGATTGGCTCGCGCAAATGGCCGCGCGTGGTGCGAGCGTTTTGCTGGGTGATCCGGGCCGATCCTATCTGGCGAAGGACCGGCTGGAAACATTGGCCACCTATCGCGTGGCCGTCACGCGCACGCTGGAAGATGCAGATATCAAGCAGACCAGCATCTGGCGGTTTCGTCAGGCGGCGGTCCAGCCGCCATCCATCGCATAATTGCTGCCTGTCATCTGCGAAGCCGCATCCGAGCACAGGAAGAGTGCGAAAGCAGCAACCTGATCGACCGTGACAAATTGCTTGGTCGGTTGTGCCGTCAACAGCACATCATTGATCACCTGCTCTTTGGTGAGGTTACGTGCTTTCATCGTGTCGGGAATTTGCTTTTCCACCAACGGCGTCCAGACATAGCCCGGCGAAATGCAATTCACCGTAATGCCGAAGGTTGCCAATTCGAGTCCCGCTGTCTTGGTGAAACCCGCGACACCATGTTTGGCTGAGACATAGGCTGATTTGAAGGGCGAGGCGACGAGCGAATGGGCGGACGCCGTATTGATGATGCGGCCCCATTTGCGCGCCTTCATGCCCGGAATAGCGGCGCGGCTCGCATGAAAGACAGACGACAGATTGATCGCGATGATCTGGTCCCATTTTTCGAGCGGGAAATCTTCAATCGGCGAGACATGCTGGATGCCGGCATTGTTGACGAGAATATCGAGCGAGCCGAAAGCGGCTTCTGCCTCGGCCACCATGGCGGCGATCTGATCGGGCTTGGACATATCGGCGCCCGAGTAGCGCACCTTCACGCCGAACTCTTTCTCGATCGTCTGGCGTGTGGTCTCGATCTCATCGGCTGGCCCGAAACCGTTCAGCGTCACATGGGTGCCTTCGGCGGCCAGCGCGCGGGCAATGGCAAGGCCAATGCCGCTGGTCGATCCGGTGACGAGGGCAGTGCGATTTTTCAGGCTCATGTCTGGCTCCACAGGGGAAGGGCGTGTGTTGGGGGCAAGGTTAGTGCGCCGCAGCAATCTTGGCGAGTGGCACTTGGTCTGATCCGCCGGAAAAGCCTATATTGCGTCCATGCATGATCATCATGACCATAGCCATTGCGCCCATGCGCCTGAGGGGATCAGCCTGACCCCCGCCCGCCAGCTCGTCCTCGACAAGCTATGCGAGGCCGGCCGTCCTGTCGGGGCCTATGAAATGATCGATCTGGTGGCGGCTTCCACCGGCAAGCGCCCTGCGCCTGTTTCCATCTATCGGGCGCTCGATTTTTTGCTGGAGAACGGCCTCGTCCATCGGCTGGCCACCCGCAATGCCTATCTGGCCTGCGGCCACCGGCATGATCGTGCGGCGCGGGTCGCGTTTCTGATCTGTGAGGATTGCGGGCGCGTCAGCGAAGTCAGCTCACCCGATGTCGATGCCAATCTCGGGCGTCTGGCCGAGAGCTCGGGCTTTGCGCCCACAGCGCAGGTGATCGAAATGACCGGCCGCTGCCGCGATTGCGCCGCGTGACGCGATCATCCTTTGCAACGGCGCTTGGCTTCGGCGCGATCCTGTTGTGGTCAACCCTGCCTTTGCTGACAGCCATCAGCGCCACCATGCCGCCGTTTCAAATGACCGCTGTGACATTTGCCATTGGCGGTCTGTCAGGTCTGCTGGTGCTTGTCCTGCGTGGTGAGACGCATGTGTTGAAACAAGGCTGGCGCGCTTGGGCTGTGGGGGCGGGCGGCCTGTTTCTCTACCACGTGTTTTATTTTGCGGCCTTGCGCTCCGCACCACCGGCTGAAGCCAGCCTCGTCAATCATCTCTGGCCTTTGCTGATTGTTCTGTTTTCAGCTTTTCTGCCGGGCGAGCATTTGGCTTTGCGCCATGTGGTCGGGGCAGGCCTTGCCTTTGCCGGCTTGCTGGCTTTGTTGTCTGGCAAAGGCGAGGCATTAACAGCTTTGCAAACGGGTCATGTGCTGGCTTTTGGTGCGGCACTCACTTGGGCCGCCTATTCGCTTTTGTCGCGCCGTCTTGTGCATGTGCCCAGTGGGGCCGTGGCAGGCTTTTGTCTGGCGACATCAATACTTGCGGCGCTCGCGCATGGGGTGAGTGAAGAAACCCGCTGGCCTGCAACCACCTTTGAATGGGGTGCCATTCTGGTGCTGGGTCTCGGGCCGGTGGGCGGTGCATTCTTCTTGTGGGATCACGGTGTGAAACATGGCGACATTCGCTTGCTGGGCACGCTTGCCTATGCCGCGCCTGTTCTTGCAACCATCTGGTTGGTGCTGGCAGGATTTGCAGAGGCCCATCTGGCGCTGGGTCTGGCGTGTGCGCTGATTGTGGGCGGTGCTTTTGTGGCCGCGCGCGGGCCGAAGAAAGTTGCCTTGCCGACGCTCTGAAAAAGCGTTTCACTGACGCTATTGTTTTGTCACTTTTGAGGCCGTCATGCTGAAGCGCGTTTTGCTCGGCGCATGTGTGGTGAATTTTGTCTCGCCTGCGCTGGCAATAGCTTTGCTCGCGCCGCGCCCTCATCTGCCACCGGTGATATTCGAGGTGCGCTCTTTGTCGGTGCCCTGCGCCTGTCGCCCGCGTGCCATCAAACGCCTGGCGGTTGCCAAGCCCAAAAAGACGATCACCATCATCACTGTTTCGGTGACGGCCCGCGAAGAGCGCCGCCGTAAGAAGCGCTATGACATTCCAGACATTCCGAAGCGCAAATGAAAAAGCCCGGCACTGAGGCCGGGCTTTTCAAAATCTTTCAAAGGCTGAAAGCTCAGTCCTTCGACTTCACCTTGAGGATCTGGCGACCGCGGTACATGCCGGTCTTCAGGTCGACGTGGTGGGGACGGCGCAGCTCGCCCGAATCCTTGTCTTCGACATAGGTCGGCTGAGCCAGAGCGTCGGCCGAGCGGCGGAAGCCGCGCTTCATCGGGGAGGTCTTTCGCTTCGGAACTGCCATTGTGGTCTCCATGGGGGCCACGCATTGGGCGGCCACTCGAATTCAAGGCGCGTTCCATACACGGGATTATAGCCTCTGGCTAGGGTCCCCGGCCCGATTTGCCTGACGGGAGGCAATTTCTTGGGGTGGGGCGGCTCGCAGGGCCTCCGGCTGGGGGGAGGGGTTGCAATTCTGGCCCGCCCCGCGTTTCTTGGCCGCTCTGGAGACGAAAGGGAAGCCCATTGAGCGCCGCATTTGAGACAAGGCTCACAACCATAGCCGATCAGGTGGAAGCGGCTCTGGAGGCCCTCCTGTCCCCTCAGGCCCGCCCCGGCGAGGTCCGCAGGCCCGCCCGCCTGCTGGCTGCCATGCGCCATGCGGCACTGGGCGGGGGCAAGCGCCTGCGGCCCTTCCTC
>CANGRU010000081.1 GCA_947456315.1 Beijerinckiaceae bacterium
AAAATATCGATCCTGATTTGCAGCCCGGTGATCTGATCCCCGTGGCGCGCACCAAAGATGCTTATGTGTATGAAAATCCGCGCGCGCTTCCGCGCGTGATGGTGGCGCGCCATGCCCGCACGGCGGATTTCGATGCGATGATGGAAAGCGGCGAATGGCCTGAGAATTTCAACCCGCGCGAGACGGTTTTGCTGGACGTGCCGGGTGTGGATGACAAAAGCCCGCGCCGTGCCGCTGCTGCGCGTATTGAGGCTTATCAGAACACGCAAATCAGAATCAGCGTGGATGCGCCCGATGGCGGTTATCTTGTCTTGAATGATGTGTGGCATCCCTGGTGGCAGGTCGATGTCGATGGACACCCCGCCGAATTGCTGCGCGCCAATGTGATTTTCCGTGCCGTGAAGCTTCCCCCCGGCGCGCGTCAGGTGCGCTTTCATTTCGAACCCTTGCCCGGCTTGCGCGCAAGCTTGGGTGCGGCGGTTGACGCATTTCTGTCACGCTAAACGTGCACACGGGGTGCTGGAGATTCCATGACTGAAAAGTTGCGCGATGACTATGACGGAGCTCCGGTTGCGGAT
The DNA here is from genome assembly GCA_947456315.1 of Beijerinckiaceae bacterium. Classification (GTDB taxonomy): domain Bacteria; phylum Pseudomonadota; class Alphaproteobacteria; order Rhizobiales; family Beijerinckiaceae; genus Terripilifer. The sequence goes on from CANGRU010000081.1 coordinate 579, forward strand.
GCGCAGCCGGAGGCGGCGTCTGCGCGCACAAAACGCAATCGCGTCTGGCTGAAACGGCTGGGCGCTTCTTTCAGTCTTGCCATTCTGGGTTTGTCGGTTGTGGTGCTGAGCCGCACGATTTCCGCTTTGCAATGGAGCGAATTGCGCGCCGCGCTGGCGGCGACCTCGCTGGAGCAGATTGTCGCTGCCTGTGCGCTCACCGCTTGCTCTTATCTGGCGCTCACAGGCTATGATGCCGTGGCGCTGCGCCAATTGCGGGTGCATGTGCCCTATCGCACGACCGCGCTGGGCTCGTTCACGTCTTTTGCCATTTCTTTCACGCTGGGCTTTCCGCTGATCACGGCTGCCACGGTGCGCTACTGGATTTATTCGCGCGCCGGTTTGAGTGCTGGCAAAGTGGCGAGCCTGACCTTCATCGCCGGCATGACATTCTGGCTCGGCATGGCTTTGGTGATCGGCATGGCCATGGTCATCCAGCCTGATGAAGTGAGCGATGTGAATCGCCTGAAAGGCTGGGTCAATCTGCTCATCGGCCTGCTGCTGCTGGCTGGTATGATGTTTTATCTGGCTTGGGTGTCGCGTGGTCACAGGCGTGTCAGCGTGCAAGGGCTCAAGCTGGAATTGCCGGGGCTGACATTGACGCTCAGCCAATTGCTGTTGGGCGTGGTTGATCTGTGCTGTGCGGCGGGTGCGCTTTACGTGATTTTGCCAGCCGGTCACGGTTTGAGCTTTGTGTCCTTTTGCGCGGCCTATGTTTTGGCCTGCCTGTTGGGGATTGCCAGTCATATGCCCGGCGGCATTGGTGCCTTTGAGGCGACTATGCTGAATGCTGTGCCGGCACCCTCGGCGGAAGCCCTGTTTGCCTCGCTGCTGCTGTTTCGCGTGGTCTATTATGTCGGGCCCTTCATTCTGGCTTTGGCCTTGCTTGGTGCCAATGAAAGCATCCTGCGCTGGAACTCGCTGCGCGCGGCGATGAGCGCGCCCGAAGAAGACTAGAGCTTCAGAGCTTGATCAGCGCCCGCATTGCCCGTCATAAAGGTGTCACGCAGGTGCTGCCCTTTGGCATAAACCGGGGACCGATATTTTGATCGATGCTTTTGTCGAGGCTTTGCCTGATCCCGTTCTGGTCATTGGTCAGTACCAGAGAATTGGCGCCTTTAACGCGTCTGCCCGCGCGCTGTTCCCGGTTCTTGGTTCCGGCCAGCGCATGCTGCCGCTGGTGATCCGCTCCCCCGATGTGCTGGATGCTGTGGGTCGCCTTTTTGCAGGCGGCGCCGTCGAGACGGTGTATTTGCATGAGCGCGTGCCGGTTGAGCGCCTGTTCAAAGTCCATGTTGCGCCTTTGCGCCTGGACGGTGCGATGCATGTCGTCCTCACATTGCAAGATCTCACGGACGCCCGACGGACTGAAAAAATGCGCGTCGATTTCATCGCCAATGCGAGCCATGAATTGCGCACGCCGCTGGCTTCTCTGCTGGGCTTTGTCGAAACCTTGCAAGGAGCCGCCAAAGATGATCCCAAAGCGCGTGATCGCTTTCTGACCATCATGCGCGATCAAGGGCGACGCATGGCGCGCCTCATTGATGATCTTTTGTCGCTCTCGCAGATCGAGCGGCAGGAGCATGTGCGCCCGCAAACGCAGGTCGATTTCTGCGAAGTCGTGCGCCAATGTATCGATGCGCTGACACCGGTCGCCAAAGATGCCCATGTGCGTCTGGATGTGGATATTCCTGCGCGCTTACCGGTCTTGGGCGATCGCGACGAGCTGATCCGCGTGGCTGAAAACCTCGTCGAAAACGCCATTAAATATGGCGCGAATGATGATGGCACCGAAACAACGGTGGCTATTTCTCTAGCGATCAAAAATGGCGAAGCGCGTTTTGCCGTGCGCGATCATGGTGCGGGCATTTCCCCCGAACATCTGCCGCGTTTGACTGAGCGTTTCTACCGCGTGGATGCGGGCAAGAGCCGCGCTAAGGGCGGCACAGGTCTGGGGCTGGCGCTGGTCAAACACATCATCGCCCGCCATCGCGGCGTTCTGCGTATCTGGAGCGAGCCGGGCAAGGGCGCGGAATTTTCCGTCGAGCTGCCGATGGAGGCAGAGGGGTAGCCTCTTAAAGAAAAAGGCCGGGTTGCCCCGGCCTCTTGTTCATCCCCTCAGGCGAGGCGGATCAATTGTTGGGCACGGCGTTCGCGTTCCCGGCGGCGCTCTTGGGCCGGCTGGTAGGCGATGCGGGCGTGGTGGTTGCAATAGGGCCCAACGCTGGCGCCCTTCGAGCCGCAGAAGCGGAACTCGGGGGTTGTCGGGTCACCCACCGGCCAACGGCACATGCCTTCGCGCAATTCCATAATCGTGACCATCTCCGACAGGGGGATGACCACATCTTCGACCGGCAGGGGCTCGGGAGCCTCCGTCGGGCGGAAGGCGACAGCCAGATTGCCACGCGCCATGGGGGCGGCGGGGCGGGGCGCCTGACGTGGGGCGGCGGGGCGGGTGCGCTGGCGGGGGGCGGCAGGGGTCTGCGCCTTCACCCGGCCAGACAGGCCAAGGCGGTGCACTTTGCCAATGACGGCATTGCGCGTGATGCCGTGGGCGAGTTCTGCCGCGATCTGGCTAGCGCTCAGGCCGTCCAGCCACAATTTCCGCAAGAGCTCAACGCGCTCATCGGTCCAGGACATTCAGTCCTCCTCAAACAAAAAATCCGGGAGCGCACGCAGCACCGGCCAGGCCGGCGTCGTTGCATACGAAACGCTCGTCAAATAGGTACGCCGCACGAGATGTCGTAGTCGACGAGGGGGACGCTACACTAGCCGTTGAATCGGGCGCAAGAGAGCGTGGGCCGCTGGATTTGTTTTCCCCAAGGAGTTGCGCCAACGGTCCTGCGATTGCTGTGGTTCAGCGACTATTGGCAAGGAAAGGGCGCTTTTTGCCACTCAACTGCGTCTCTCGTCTCATTTGACCGGGGACGCCCGAGAAACTAGACTTGACTCATCAAGCTGCCGCCCTCCGAGGCGGCACTTTCCTTTTAAAGCCCCCCGTGTTGCACGGCTTTGGAGATCTGGTCCCGTGACTTCTGCGATTTTGCCGACTTATGCGCGTGCTGACATTGCCTTTGACAAGGGCGAGGGCGCTTGGCTGACGGCTGTCGGGGGCACGCGCTATCTGGATTTCGGTGGCGGTATTGCCGTGGCCTCGCTGGGCTATTCGCACCCTGCGCTCATCAAAGCCCTGACGGATCAGGGCCAGAAGCTTTGGCACACATCAAACCTGTTCCAGATACCAGAAGGCGAACGCTTGGCGCAGCGTCTGGTCGAGCGCTCATTCGCCGATTTCGTCTTCTTCACCAATTCAGGTGCGGAGGCGATGGAATGCGCGATCAAAATGGCGCGCAAATATCAGTCGGCCAACGGGCATCCGGAAAAATACCGGATCATCACTTTTGAGGGCGCCTTCCATGGCCGCACGCTGGCAACCATTGCCGCAGGTGGCCAGCAAAAATATCTCGATGGCTTCGGCCCCAAGGTGGAAGGCTTTGATCAGGTGCCTTTCGGCGATCATGAGGCTTTGAAAAAAGCCATTGGTCCTGAAACAGGCGCCATCCTCATCGAGCCCATTCAGGGCGAGGGCGGCATCCGCCCCGTGCCGCAGCAATGTCTCAAAGGCTTGCGCCAGCTGTGCGACGAACATGGCCTGTTGTTGATGTTCGACGAAGTGCAGACGGGCGTCGGCCGCACCGGCAAATTGTTCGCGCATGAATGGTCAGGTGTGACGCCTGACATTATGGCGGTTGCCAAAGGCATTGGCGGCGGCTTTCCGCTGGGCGCCTGTCTGGCGACCAAAGATGCTGCCAAGGGCATGACCGCCGGCACGCATGGCACCACCTATGGCGGCAACCCGCTGGCTATGGCGGTCGGCAATGCCGTGCTCGATGTCGTGCTGGCTGACGGTTTTCTGGACAACGTGCGTGCCATGGCGGCGCTGTTGCGCCAGAAGCTTGGTGGTCTGCAAGACCGCCATTCCACAATCATTGAAACCGTGCGCGGCGAAGGGCTGATGATCGGCCTCAAATTGATCCCCAACAATGCCGATTTTGCGGCGGCTGCGCGTGCTGAACAACTGCTGGTCATTCCAGCGGGCGATAATGTGGTGCGTCTGTTGCCACCGCTGGTGATCGGCGAAACAGAGGTGAACGAGGCGATCAAGCGCCTCGATGCGGCTTGCACACGGATGGAAGCCAGCCTCAAAGAATCCAATGGAGTGAAGGCGTGATGAGCGGCCAGACCACGGGCGCCCCGCGCCATTTTCTCGATCTCAGTGATGTCAGTGCGACCGAGCTGCGCCGCATTCTTGATTGGTCGGTTGCGACCAAAAATGCGCGTGTCAAAGGCGTGCGTGCGAAAAGCCGCCCACTTGAGGGCCGTTCTCTGGCTATGATCTTTGACAAGCCGTCCACACGCACGCGCGTCTCCTTCGATATGGCCATGCGCGAGCTTGGTGGTGAGACGCTCATGCTGACAGGTGCGGAAATGCAGCTGGGGCGTGGCGAAACCATTTCCGATACGGCGCGCGTTCTTTCGCGTTATGTCGATGCGATCATGATCCGCATTCTCGACCATGATGACATGGTGGAGTTGGCACGCTTCTCCAGCGTGCCGGTGATCAATGCGCTGACCAAGCGTTCGCACCCTTGTCAGGTGATGGCTGATGTCATGACCTTTGAAGAGCATAAGGGTGCGATCAAGGGCCGCACAGTGGCCTGGACGGGTGATGCGAACAACGTGCTCAACAGCTGGATCCATGCGGCCCAGCGTTTCGATTTCACCATCAATGTGGCAACGCCGGAAGAATTTGCGCCAAGCGCAGCCATTGTTGATTGGGCGAAAGCCAATGGCGCCAAGTTGAATGTCATGCGCGATCCGCGCGAAGCGGTGCGTGGTGTCGATTGCATCATTTCCGATTGCTGGGTGTCGATGGGTGATGAAGATGAAGCGCGCAAGCGCCACAATCTGCTGTCGCGCTATCAGGTGAATGACGAGCTGATGGCAATCGCCGGACCGAAAGCCATTTTCATGCATTGCCTGCCCGCCCATCGCGGCGAAGAGGTGACCGATGCGGTGATGGATGGTCCTCAGTCCGTTGTCTTTGATGAAGCAGAAAACCGCCTGCATGCGCAAAAAGGTGTGCTGGCCTGGTGTCTGGGTGCTTTGACGTGAGTGAACTTGCTTCGCGGCCCATCTCGGATCACGGATCTGATGATGTGGTGCTGCCTTTCGTTGTCGAGCCTTTGGAAAGTCGCGGTCGTGTCGTGCGGCTTGGCGCATCGGTTGATCGCATTCTCGCCCAGCATGGTTATCCCGCGCCTGTTGGCCGGCTGGTCGGCGAAGCCGCAGCGCTTGCCGTTTTGCTCGGCTCGGCACTGAAGTTTCAAGGCCGCTTTCAATTGCAGACGCGCAGCGATGGCGTGGTCGATATGATCGTCATCGATTTTGATGCGCCTGACCGCGTGCGTGGTTTTGCGCGTTTTGATGCCGAGCGATTGACCGAGGCTTTGGCAGTGAATGAAGCTGCCCCCGCGCAATTGCTGGGTCGCGGCCATCTTGCACTCACCATTGATCAGGGTTCTGATTTTTCGCGCTACCAAGGCGTTGTGCCGCTGGACGGGCAGGGGCTTGAACAGGCGGCGCATCAGTATTTTCTGCAATCCGAGCAAATCCCGACCGTGGTGCGCTTGGCTGTTGGTGAGACCATTACGCCTGAGGGCGCGCGTTGGCGCGCCGGCGGCTTGATGCTGCAATTCTTGCCGCAATCAACCGATCGCAGGCGTCTGGCTGATCTGCATCCGGGGGATGCGCCGGAAGGCGCCGCCATCCAGCAGGGCGAAGACGATGATGCGTGGATCGAGGCGAAAAGCCTTGTCGCCACGATTGAAGATCACGAGCTGGTGGATCCTTTGCTCTCCAGCGAGCGTTTGCTGTTCCGCCTCTTCCACGAGCGCGGCGTGAAAGTATTTGAAGAGCAGAGTGTGCACCATGCCTGCCGCTGCGCGAGCGAGCGCATTGAGGACATGCTGCGCCGGTTCACCCCGCAAGAGCGCAAGGATATGGTGGGCGACAATGGCCGCATCGGCGTGACCTGCGAGTTTTGCTCGACGCATCGCGACTTTGATCCGAAGGATTTCGACTAGGCTCGTCATTGCGAGCCGAAGGCGAAGCGATCCAGAGGCCTCAAGAGTTGCTTTCTGGATTGCTTCGCTCCGCTCGCAAAGACGGCGAGAGTTGCGCCCATCAGGCTTTCTAACTATTCAAGACCGACAAAATAACGAGGAAACAGTCTGTTCATGTCCGATGTGAAAATCCGACTGCGCGAATTATCAAAAGTCTTTCAGACACAGGCCGGGGCTTTCACTGCGCTTGAGCCGATGACGCTTGATATTCCCACGGGCTGTTTCTTCATGATTGTCGGGCCCTCCGG
>CANGRU010000082.1 GCA_947456315.1 Beijerinckiaceae bacterium
ATCGAATTTCATATTGTGGCCGATCTTCAACACGCCGGCATCTTCAAGCAGCGGGCGCATTTTTTCGATCACCAGAGCCAGCGGCAATTGTCCGGCCACCAGATCATTGCCGCCAAACAGATCGCCTGACCCTTCGCCGCGATGTTGCAGCGGGATATAGCAAGCCCGTCCCGGCGCTGTGGCCAGCGAAACGCCGACCAGATCGCATTGCATCGAATCGAGGGAGGTTGTTTCCGTATCGACGGCAAAAACGCCTGCCTCATAAGCGTCTTTGATCCAGGCTTCGAGCTGCGCCACATCCTGCACACATTCATAGCTGTCACGCAGAATGGGCGCTGTCGCGCCTTCGCTGAGACGCGCAGCCGCCAAAGCGGCAGGAGAGAACGTGGCAGGAGAGAATGTGTTAGGCGCGCCCGATGCGCTTGGTGAGGATGCAGATGTGCTCTCTGGTGCAGGTGCAACCGCTGCAGGCGGCGCAATCGCCTCACCATTGCGTCCACGCCAGCCACCAGCTCCCATCAATGCGGGATCAGCGTCAATCTGCGCGGCATCAACGCCATAGATTTCAGCGGCACGTTTGGTGATGGTGGTAAATTCCATTGCCTTCAAAAAGGCGATGAGTTCGCGCCCGTCCGGATCGACCAGTGTGAGGTCATCAATCGGCGTGACGGTTTCGACATCATCGACCAGCTGCACCAATTGTTTCGACACGCGGATGAGTTTGACGCTCTCAGGGTCGGTCAATGTCTCACGGCGTTTGGGTTGTTTGATTTCGCCAGCGCGGGCCAGCAGAGTGTCGAGGTCTCCAAATTCATGGATCAGCTGGGCGGCTGTCTTCACGCCAATGCCGCGCGCGCCCGGCACATTATCGGTGGAATCGCCGGCGAGTGCCTGCACATCCACCACGCGATTGGGTGGCACGCCGAAATAATCGACAACCTCGGCCTCGCCAATGCGGCGCTCTTCGCGTGCACCCGCATTGCCTTTTTCGCCCGAGGCCGGATCAAACATGGCGACACTCGGGCCGATCAGTTGCATCAGATCCTTGTCGGCCGAGATGATCAGCACATCCGCACCGCGTTCGCGCGCCTGGCGCGCGTAAGTGGCGATCAGATCATCGGCTTCATAGCGGTCTTGTTCGATGGGCATCAGGCCGAAGGCGCGCACAGCGCAGCGCATCAGCGGAAATTGCGGCACCAGATCTTCCGGCGGCTCCGAACGGTTGGCCTTGTATTCCGGATATAATTCTTTGCGGAACGAGTTTTCCGACTTGTCGAATATAATGGCGAGATGGGTCGGCTTGATGCCCGCCGCACCTTCGCGGATGAATTGGAAGAGCTTGGTGCAGAACAGACGCACAGCGCCGGTCGGCAATTTATCCGAGCGCTGGTTGTAGCGCGGGTCTTGCCGGATCGACTGGAAATAAGCGCGAAACACAAAGTTCGACGCATCGACGAGAAAAATATGGTCGCCGGGGCCGATGGGCTTTGCTGCCTTGCTCATGTGATGATTCTGCTCGCGCTGGTTTCTATGTGTCCCGACAATAAAGCGCGTGTGGCCACGCACCAACGGAAAAGGGCCGCATCAAGCGGCCCTGTCCCGTAATTCAGGTTTGAAGGCTTCAGATCGAACCGGCAATCCACTTCGACAATTCGCCCTTGGGTGCCGCGCCAACCTTTTGCGAGGTCAGCTGGCCATCCTTGAACAGCATCAAGGTCGGGATCGAGCGGATGCCGAACTTGCCGGGCACGCCCGGGTTTTCATCGACATTCATTTTCACGATTTTGACCTTGCCGGCCATTTCGGTGGCGATCTCGTCGAGCGCTGGCGCGATCATGCGGCAAGGGCCGCACCATTCGGCCCAGAAATCGACCACAACCGGCTCTTTGGACTGAAGCACCTCGGCCTCAAAATTCGCGTCGGTGACTTTCTCGGCCATGGCATCCTCTTTCAGTGAATCGGTCTTAAGTTGCTTGGAACCTAGGAACGCGCCCGCGCAACGTCAAGGAGTGCGGCCTCAAGCAGGGCGGGGGCAATCTCTTCGGATTGCGCGCCCTCGGTCCAGATCAGAAAGGCGCGGATGGTGCGTCCGGGGTAAAGCGGGCCGACGGCCGCCCCGTACATGGCAAGCTGCGCCAGATAGGCGGCCGGCATGGATGTGCCCGGATGAGGGACGCCGGTTTTGAAATCAGCGATCAAAACCTCGGTTTCCGAGACAAAAAGCCGGTCAATCTGGCCCGAAATGGCGATTTTCTGGCCATCGGGCAGGGCTATGCGCCCGCCGACCGAGACTTCCGCCTGCGAGCCGGCCCCAAAAAGGGCAGCAAGCTCGGGTGCTGCCAGCACTGCCAATGCCGCTTGCAGCAGGCCCGCCTGCTCGGGGGCGCTCAATCCAACGGCGCGGGTGGCGAGATAGCGCTGTCCGGCCTCCGCACGGCGCTCCACAGGCAAATCTGGCAGATATTGCAAAAGCGCATGGACGAGGCGGCCCGCTTCGGCAGCCCGTGCCGCTTTGCTGAGCGGGTCGCGGCGTGGCGGCTCCAGTCGATCGGCGGCAGCCAAGGCGCTGGAAGGGCTGAGCGGGCGCGCAGGCATCGGCTCGTGGCGCGCTGGCAGCATCAGCCAGTCAGGCAAGGCCTCCGGTCCGGCTTCCGCCACGCTCACCCCGCGCGCCGACAGGTCAGCCACATCGCCGCGCTCAAGTCGCAGCAACACAGGTTCGGCCTCATCGGGTGCGGGTGCGCGCGCCAGCTCATCGGCCAAGGCATCGCAGATCATTTTGTACCAAGAGCCCTCTTTAGCTTCTTCTTTGCCAAAGGCGGTGACATAGAGACGTTCTTCCGCACGTGTCATCGCGACATAGAGCAGGCGGCGATATTCCTGCAATGCGCTGTTGCGCGTGTCTTCGCGCGACAGACCCAGCGGTTTGGGCTCGGTCTTTTTGCCGGGTGTCCAGGCAAAGGCACTGACGTCGCCACCCGATTTCACATCCAGCAGTTTCGGATCATGATTGTGCGAGGGCATGGTGACGGTGTCGCCCAGAAAGACGATTTTGGCTTCCAAGCCTTTTGACGCATGCACAGTCATCACGCGCACCGCATCGGCCCCTGTTTCCATGTCGCGTTTGATGGAGAGATCAGACGCCTGCATGCGCGCCAGAAACGACACCAGCGAAGGCGTTTCGCCAATGTCATGGTCAAGCGCGAGACGCAAAAACTCGTCCATCGCATCGCCCGCTTCCGGCCCAAGGCGGGCCAGCATGTCGTGACGTCCGCGCGCTGCGCCCAGCAAACGCGCATAGAAGAAAAACGGTGTCTCGCTCTTGGCCAGCGCCCGCCACTCTTGCAAACGCGCATAAGCCCGCTGGTGCGCACCCACCTGTGAGGCAGCAAGGGCCTCATAAAGCGAGCCCTCACGCTTGGGTGCAAGCTGCATGAGATCATCATCGTTGAGGCCGATCAGCGGCGATTTCAAAACAATCGCCAAGGTCAGATCATCATCAGGCAGCAAGGCGGCGCGGCCCACGGCAATCAGATCCATCACGGCAATATGCTGCGTCAATCGCAGACGATCAGCGCCCGCCACAGGCACGCGTGCTTCTTTCAGCGCACGGATCACGGCATCGAAGAAGGCCCCGCGATTGCGCACCAGAATCATGATGTCGCCGGGGCGCACGGGGCGTCGTCCGCGTGATTTTTCATCTTCCACACTGTCGCGCGAGCCGGGCGCTGTCAGGCTTGCAATCTTGCTGGCAATGCGCCGTGCGACCATGACCGCCGGATCGCTTTGATCGAGCGCATCAACCGGCATGGTCCAATCGCGTGGCTCTGCTGCGGGGTCAGGCAAAACCTGCGGCCAGATTTCAACCAGCCCCGGCAGATCAGCCTTCCAGGCTTCATGTTGTGTTTTCAGATTCTCGGCCGACAGCCCCGCAAAATGGGCTTCGAGCGCGAAGACCTGATCGACGAAATTGATAATGGCAGAGCTGGAGCGGAACGAGGTTTTCAATTCGACCGATTGGAAAATCTGGCCTGCGGCTCTGGTCTTGCGTTCAATCTCGCCACGCGTCGTATGGAACAGATCGGGGCGTGCACCCTGGAAGGAGAAGATCGATTGCTTCTCGTCACCCACGGCAAAGAATGTGCGCGTCACCTCACGCTGGCCAGTGCCGCTGGTGAATTCATCCGCAATGGTTTTGAGAATATCCCATTGTTCGGGGGATGTGTCTTGCGCCTCATCGACCAGAATATGATCAATGCCGCGATCGAGCTTGTGCAGCACCCAGCTGGCGGCGGTGCGCTTCAGCAATTTGCGTGTGGCAACGATCAGATCACCAAAATCAAGCAGTCCGCGCGCTTCTTTCTCACGGCGATAGGTGGCAATGATGGCCTGGATCACAGCCAGCAGCACGCGTGTGCGCGCGACCGTATGCGCAATCTTGCGCTTTTCGAGCAACGGGAAAACACGCTCGCGCTCGGCCTCCAATCTGCCCAAAAGATCAGGATTGGATTTTTGCAGATCTTTGGAGACAAGTTTTGTATTGCCCAAACCCTTGGGGTCGCCATCCTCGGTGGTGAAGAGGCGTCCATAGGTCAGCGCCTTGCGGGCGCTATGCTCGGCTTGCAAGGCGCGGCGCAAGCCATCGGCAAAACTTTTGTCATTTTTGCCGCCCAGATCGAGAACAGCAGCAAGGGCCGCCCATTCGGATGGTGGAATGCCATCCTGCGCAATGGCGCGATCGATCTCGTGCAGATTTTCATCACCCGTTGCGCCCAGGCTCTGGGCCAGCAGACGCGCATAAGCGCCATCGCCTTCCTCATCATCCAGTTTGGCGGCGAGCGCGACGAGCTCCTGCTTGCCAAGGGCTGCTTTGATCAGTGAATCGAATGTGTAGCCGCTTGTTTCATCCGCCAGCTGAACGAGGGCTGCCCCCAGCGCACCCCGATCACGCAAAGCATGTTCGAGTGTGACGCGGCGCGCGTCTTCCAGCAATTCCTTGCTGCGCTCATCGTCCAGCACTTCGAAACGCGCTGCGACATTGGCCTCGAATGGAAAGAGATGCAGAAGCTTTTCGCAAAAAGCATGGATGGTTTGGATTTTAAGACCACCCGGCGTCTCGACCGTGCGCGCAAACAGGCGGCGGGCAAAGACAAGTTTGCCCGCATCCGGCTCTGGCGCGCCCATGTCCATGATCTGCGCTTTGAGCTTGTCATCGGGTATGCGTGTCCACTCGGCCAGTTTGTCGAACACGCGGATCGACATATTGGCGGCAGCAGCCTTTGTGAAGGTAAGGCACAGAATGCGCGCTGGCGGCACGCCATCTAGCAAAAGCCTGACAACGCGTTGCGTCAGCACATGGGTTTTGCCAGAGCCTGCATTGGCTGACACCCAGGCAGACAGCGCCGGATCAGAGGCCAGTGTTTGCTCTTCGCGGGTTTTGGCGGGAATGGGGCGCTGGTTCATGCCTCACCTCCCTCTTCACCCGAGCCGGCAGACCATTCTTTCACGCGCGCAAGATGATCATAGCGACCAAAGCGGCTTGCATATTGGGGAAGCGGGCGCGCCAGATAGGGCGTGTCGGGATTGCGGAACTGGTTGAGTAAAACCTGCATGCCGGCGAAATTGCTTTCCACCACATCACGGAAATCACCGGGCTTGGCGATGCTTTCAGGCTTGATCGGCTCTTTGCTGCCAATCTTCACATGCATGGCATCACGCACCGGCATTTTGCCAAAAATTTCGAAAGCGCCGCTTTCGACCATTTTGACTTCGAGCGGCAATTGCGGCGCAAAGCCGACTTTGATCATTTCTTTCGTGCTGATCGAGCCGCTCTTGTAGTCGATGATTTCTGCTTCGCCGCTTGTGGTCACATCAATACGATCAGCCTTGCCGCGTAAGACAAAGATCGATTGATCCTCCAGCGTGATTGATAGTTTGCCCGACAGCTCAACCTTGCTTTCAACCAGTTGGGCACGTCGTGTCTCTTCCCATTTCAGCCATTCGTAGAGACCCATTTCGATGCGCGGCCAATTGAAGGCACGATAATTGGGGTCTTCCATCAGATCGGCAAGTTTTTCCTCTGCCAGTGCCAGCAATTCCTCACGTGCTGAGGCAGGCAGCGGGCCTTTCTCGTGGCGCTGCACGAAGTCCGAAAAAATATCATGCAATTGCGTGCCGGCTTCGCGCGCACCCGGCACAGCGCCGAGATCTTCAAGCGGCAGAATTTTTAAAATATGACGCGCATAGATCGCATAAGGATCGCGCCGCAGCGTCTCGATCTCGGTGATCGAAAGACCCTTTGGCCGCAGATCAAGATCAGGCCGCGGTTCAGGACGAGTGAGCGCGCGGCTCCTGGCGGGACGATCAAGACGGCGCGCCAGCTCGAGAAGCGCGTCACCTTTGCGGTGGGCCGGTGCAAAAGCCTCTCCCACGAGCGCTTCAAATCGTTGCAAGAAACGCGAAGGCACAGTGGGCGCACCGCCGCGCTTGGCCGCCCGCGAGATGATCACATGGCGTGTGCCAAGGGCCTGCACAAAATCATGTGCGGTCTGGCCAATGCGCCGCTCGGGCGGCGTCAGCCCAAGTTCCGCGCGCATCGGGCGATTGAGAAACGCGCCTGTTTCGACTTGCGGCGGCCAGATGGTTTCATCAAGGCCGGCCACAATCATCAGATCGGCCTCTATCAGACGCGCTTCAAGCAGGCCCAATATTTTCAGACGCGGCTGCGCACGCGCGGGCCCGCGCACAATAGCCTCGCGCATGATGAAGTCAGCCAGCGCTGCATAATCTGCGCGGCGAAACAGCGGCGTGGCTTGGGCTTTGAGTGCGATCTCGCCAAAGACCTGCTCGAAACTGTCAAAGCTTTCGTCAAATTGTATCGTCTCACCCTCAGGCTGGGAGACGAGAGCTGCCAGACAGGCGCGATGGCGCGCAATGCAATCTGCCAATGGCGCTTGGGCTGGCAGGTCATGCAGAGGTGCCAGCGCTGCGCACAGGCGCGTCACAAGTTCTGTCAGCTCATCCCATTGCACATCGC
>CANGRU010000083.1 GCA_947456315.1 Beijerinckiaceae bacterium
AAATGTGCTCCACCAAGTCGCTTCTGGCAGGTGATGGCGAGATGATCGCCACCATCTACAAAGAGCGCGTGATGAAGCGCGGTTATGGTTCGGGTGCTTGGGGCTGGAAAACGGCCTACAAAGAAACCGTTGCCATCTGATGTCTCACGCACACAATTCGAAAGGTCGTGCGATGAAAGCACAGTTCAAAACATTCGCAGCAGCTCTGGCGATTCTCTTCGCCAGCGCCATGCTGCCAGCCGCCGCGCAATATAATAATTTCCAGCCGACCAAAGAGGCCGTGCAGGAAGACAAGCTTTTGCAGCAATTGAAGGAAGGCGACCGTCTTTCGGGCCGCATCTCCATTCCTGATGCCAAAGCTGCTAGCCTGATCCAGCCGCAGGGCCAGAGCTGGCGCGACTTCCATCAGAACAAACTGCCGACCATTGGCGGCGTGGTTCTGCTCGGCATGCTCGGCGCTCTGGTTCTGTTCTTCCTCGTGCGTGGTCGCGTGAAGATCGAACATGGTTTTTCCGGAAAGACGATCACGCGCTTTGCCTCGCTTGATCGGTTTGCGCATTGGATGACAGCAGGCTGCTTCATCATTCTCGCGCTGTCGGGTTTGAACGTGTCTGTCGGTCGCATCGTCATCTTGCCGCTGTTGGGGCCGGAAACGTTTGCGGAACTGACCCATCTGGGCAAGCTCGCGCATAATTATCTCGCCTTCCCGTTTATGGCGGGCGTGGCGCTGATGTTCTTGCTGTGGGTGAAGGACAACATCCCCAACAAGCTTGATCTGGAATGGATCAAGCAGGGTGGTGGCCTCTTCTCCAAGGGCAAGCATCCGCTGGCAGAGCGTTTCAATGCGGGCCAGAAGGTTGTGTTCTGGATCGTGATCACAGGCGGCGCGGTGATGTCCGTGTCGGGCTGGTTCCTGCTCTTCCCCTATATGGCACCTGATGGCGTCACCAGCTTGCAGCTGATGACAACCGTTCATGCTGTTCTGGCTGTTGGTTTCGTCGCTGCCATGTTGGCGCATGCCTATATCGGTTCGGTCGGGATGGAAGGCGCTTTCGATGCCATGGGCACGGGCGAGGTCGATCTCAATTGGGCCAAAGAGCATCACGCACTTTGGGTCGAACAGGAACAGGCCAAGGCTGCCGCCGTGCCACGCAACAGCGTGCCCGCGGAATAAAACCGCGCATAAGACGCCGTCCTTGCGAGGAGCGGGAGCGACGCGGCAATCCAGCGGCCCCAATGCGGCCTCTGGATTGCTTCGCTTCGCTCGCAATGACGGGGCGCTGGAGTGAATATGAAACTGATCGGACTGGCGGGCTGGAGCGGTGCGGGCAAGACGACGCTTTTGGAGCGTGTTATTCCGCATTTGATTGCGCGCGGCCTGAGCGTATCGACGATCAAACATGCGCATCATTCATTTGACGTCGATGTGCCGGGCAAGGATTCCTGGAAACATCGCAATGCGGGTGCGACCGAAGTGCTGGTGTCGTCGGGCAATCGCTTTGCCTTGATGCATGAATTGCGCGGGGCTCCCGAGCCGACGCTGCATGAATTGCTGTCGTTGCTGTCGCCGGTTGATCTCGTCATTGTCGAGGGCTTCAAGGCTGACGCCCATCCCAAGATCGAAGTCTATCGTGCCGAGACGGGCAAAGAGTTTCTGCATGGGCAGGACAAGGCCATTGTCGCTGTGGCGAGCGATGTTCCGGTTGCAACAGATTTGCCTGTGCTGCATCTCGATGACATTGAAAAAATCGCCGATATGATGCTCTCCAAAGCCGTGCCGCTGGCCGATGTGCTGGCAGTTGGCGACGAGGCGTAAGGCAACAGATGGCGCAACTCTCGGATGATTGCTTTGCCTTCGGCGGCGCATTGATGCCGGTGGATGAGGCTTTGGCGATCATTGCGGCACGTCTTGTTGCCGTGGATTCTGTCGAGCAAGTCGCGTTTCATGAGGCTGACAACCGTGTGCTGGCGGATGATCTTCTCGCGCCCGTCCCGTTGCCCCTCTTCGCCAATTCAGCTGTCGATGGCTATGCCATTGCCAGCGCCGATCTGCCGCAAGATCATCCGCGTGCATTCGCCGTCTCGCAGCGCGTGACAGCGGGTGCTGTGGCGCAGCCACTTGTCGCTGGCACAGTGGCGCGCATTTTTACCGGCGCGCCGATGCCGGAGGGTGCCGATACTGTCTTCATGCAGGAAGATGTCGAGATCGATGGCGAGACAATCATCCTGCCACCGGGCCTGAAGCCGCGCGCCAATATGCGCCCGGCTGGAGAGGATATTGCACAAGGCGCAAGGGCCATTCCGGCCGGCACGCGATTGCGCCCGCAACATGTGGCATTGGCTGCCGCCCTTGGCCTGACAAAGCTGCACGTGCGCCGCCGCATCAAGGTCGCCGTGTTCTCGACGGGCAATGAAGTCGTGGCGCCCTGCATGCCGCGCACAGCCGCGCAGCTTTATGATTCCAACCGCTACATGCTGGCGGCGCTGTTGGTCCGTTTGGGTTGTGATGTTTCGGATCTCGGCATTTTGCGTGACGAGCGCGAAGCGCTCACGAGCGGTTTGAAACAGGCAGCCCAGAAACACGATCTCATCCTGACGTCAGGCGGTGTGTCGACGGGTGAAGAAGATCACATGCGTGCGGCTGTCGAGGCGGTGGGATCGCTGGTCTTGTGGCGCATGGCGATCAAACCCGGACGGCCTGTGGCGATGGGCGTGATTGATGGCACACCGTTCATCGGCTTGCCGGGCAATCCGGTCGCGTCTTTCGTGACCTTTGCCTATGTCGTGCGGCCAGTGATGCTGGCGCTGGCTGGTGCGCGGATGGAACAACTCGTGGCGCTGCCGGTGCGCGCCAATTTTGCTTACAAGAAAAAGAAAGGCCGGCGCGAATATGTCCGCGCCAGCCTGACTGTGTTGAGCGATGGAACCCGAGAAGCTCAAAAATTTCCGCGCGAAGGTGCGGGGCTTTTGTCGTCTCTTTGCGAGACCGATGGCCTCGTCGAACTGGCCGAGGATTGCGAGGGCGTGACGCCCGGCGATCAGGTCGCCTTTATCGCTTATCCGAGCCTGTTTTAAACTTACATCTGGATGAGGTTATGGCCCGGGTCACCCACGCGTGCGCCCGACGTTGCGAAAGCCTTGTCGGCTGTCTGCTGCTGGGTGTTCAGCACAAAGGCAGCGCCTGCAGCCAGCGCCACAGCCACGATCACGGCAGAGATGAAAGCCTTCATGATATGCTCCTCTTGACCATTTCGAGCGACGAGCTTTGTCGCTGATCTGCATGTATCTATGGGGATGAAAGCGCTGCAAATCAAGGTTTTCAGCGTGGTCGGGCCGCTTTCTCGATAAAATCGACGAGGGCCGCGCGATCTTCTGCCGCACCGACCCTTTGCTCGGGCATTTTGGTGCCCGGCGTATAGGTGCTGGGCCCAAGCTCGAAGAGTTTGGCAATCGTTTCCTTGGTCCAGACAATGTCATGAGACCCGAAGCCGGCTGAATAGACATAGCCGGAAGCTGTGCCAATGCGTCGCCCGATCACGCCATAAAGCGTCGGCCCCGCGCGGCTCTCGGCGTCGGGTGTGAGCGTGTGGCAGACGGCGCAGGCTTTGAAGACTTCGGCCCCGTGCGAGCCATCACTGACAAACATCTCTGCGGGCTTTTCGATGACGATGGGGCCCAGATGATCGCCATTCATCGCGTTCCAGCGGCGCACGAGGCGATCACTGCCGCCCGTGAAGAGCACTTTGCCATCAGGTGAAAAAGCGAGCGACCAGACGGGCAAGCCCGGACCATTCAAGGTGAAGAGGGCTTTGCCGCTGGCCGTGTCAAACAAAGTCACGGAGCCGCGCGAGCTGGCGGTGGCTATGCGTGTGCTGTCAGGCGAAAAAACCACCGCGATGAGCGGGCTTTCTGCGGCCTCGATGCGGCGTAAGTTATTGGCCTGTGCATCCAGCAGAAACAGCGAGCCGTCCGCACCGCCTGCGGCGATACGGCCATCCTTGGCTATGCTGAGTGTGTTGAGCGGCGCATCCAGTTTGATGATGCGCGGCGCGCCTTGGGTGGGCCAGATGCGCAGCGTTGCATCATAGCCCGCACTCACCAGCGTGGTGCCATCGGGCATGAAGCCGACACCATTCACATTGCCCTGATGGCCCTCGTAGCGGCGCGGTGGCCCGCCGTTGAGCGGCGTGACAGCGAGGCTTGAATCCCAGGAGGCTGTGGCGATCTGTGTGCCATCGGGTGAGACGCTCAGCGCGGCGATGGGGGCTGTGTGGATTTGGTCGATACGCACAGGCTTGGCGAGATCGGCGCTGCTCCAGAGCGCGAGACGGCCATCTTCGCCCGCCGTCACAAAACCGTTTGGCGTGACGCTGACCGCATTCACCGCACCATCATGGGCGCGCAAAACAGCGCGTGCTGTGCCCGCCTGCAAGGCCCAGACAATGGCGGAAGAATCAAACGAGCCGGTAATCGCCTCCCGCCCATCGGGCGTGAGCGCAAGCGCCCGCACAGGCCCGCCATGGCCACGCAACTCGCCCTGTGCGAGGGCGGGGGTGGCGAGGAGGAGGGCAAGGAGGAGCGCGCGCATGGGGAGTAATCTAAGCGCGATGTGGCTGGGGTCCAGTCGCGAATATGTGAGCCGTCATTGCGAGGAGGCCGCAGGCCGACGCGGCAATCCAGAAGCCCCTCGTGAGGGCCCTGGATTGCTTCGCTCCGCTCGCAAGGACGGTGGTTGACGTGTCGCCTGTCCTTCGTCACATCTTGGTGCATGACAACCATCCTTGATCTCACAGGGCTGAAATGCCCGCTGCCCGCGCTGAAGACCCGCAAGGCGCTGAAATCTGTCGCGCCCGGTGGCAAGCTCGAAGTGCATTGCACCGATCCGCTGGCGGTGATCGATATTCCCAATCTCATCCGCGAGACGGGCGACACAATCGAAATCCGCGAGCGCGATGAAAAGCGCATCGTGTTTCTGATTGAAAAGGCGGGTGCATAATGGCTTGGCCCACCGAATTGCGCCTGTCGAAAGATCGCCGCACGCTGTCAGTCAGTTTTGATGACGGCGCGCAATATGAACTGTCCGCCGAATTGCTGCGTGTGACGAGCCCGTCAGCCGAAGTGCAGGGTCATTCCGAATCCGAGCGCAAGACAGTCGGTGGCAAGCGCAATGTCGCCATTCTCTCGGTCGATGCGGTGGGCAATTATGCTGTGCGTCTGGTCTTCGACGACATGCATTCAACCGGTATTTATTCGTGGGATTTTTTGAACGAGCTTGGCGCACATGCGCAGGCGCGTTTTCAAACCTATCTGGATGATCTGGCCGCCAAGGAACTCGACCGCGATAAGCCGGGCGTGAAATAGGCCGTCCTTGCGAGCCGCATGGGCTCGCAAGGACGCGCTGTTAATGGCCGACAGGCACCATTTCGTTATAGAGTGCGATCACATCTTTCGGTGTGGCCGCAGCGCGTGCGACGAGATCGAGCACGCCTTTGCCATCGATCGGTGACAATTCGATATTCACCTTCTCGGCATCAGCCTGAAACTCCTTGTCGGCGACCATGCTGACAAAAGCTTTCTGCAAGGCGCTTGCACGATCTGCCGGCACGCCGGGCGGTGCCAAGAAGGGCAGCGCCATGAAGAAGGGCAATTCAGCAAATTCCACCAAGGCCCGCATGCGTGGATCGGTGGCGAGTTCGCGGCCTGTGGGCACATCAGGCAGGGCTGGCAGGCGCGTGATGCGACCAAACTGGATGAGCGGGCGCACTTTTTTGCCGTTCCACAAAGACGGCTGGCCGGCGCGCACCGAATTATAACCGATCACCTGACCATCAAGCTCGCGCCGCTCCATCGCCAGAAACATGGGTGCTGCACCCGGATAACCGCGCACCACATCGATGTTCATGCCGAGCACCGTTTTCGCGATGATGGCAAATGTCAGATTGGTCGAGCCCGGCTGGTCGCCGCCCAATTTGACCAAAATGCCGGGCTTGCGCAGATCGGCTGCGGTTTTGGCCGGATGATCCTCATTGACGAGCAAGAGATAGCCGTCATCCGCGTAAGAGGACAAAGAGCCGAGCCATGTGAATTTCTGCGGATCGAATTTGGCATTGCTATTGCCCTGGATCTGCAATTGCATCGTGCCGCGCTGGATCAGCGAGATCACCGAGCCATCGCGTTCCACTGTATTGTAGAGCTTGTTGGCGGCCACCAAGCCGCCACCGCCGGGCAGATTCTGCACGACGACATTGGGTGCGCCCGGAATGAAGCGGCCGATGTGGCGTGACACAAGACGGCCCGAAATATCATTGATGCCACCGGGTGAAGTGGGCACAACGAGCGTGATGGTGCGGCCTTTGTAGAAACTCTCGACACTCTCCTGCGCTTGCGCGGTCATCGGCAATGTGGCGAGGGCAAGTGCGGTTAACAGCGTGCGGCGATTCATGGAGTGTTCTCCTCAATCATTATCAATTCGTCATTGCGAGCGTTCTGGATTGCTTCGCTTCGCTCGCAATGACGGGGCGCTTCATTTCGGCAGCGGTGGCATGGTTTCGAGGATTTTGCCGTAGCCAGCTTTGGGCTCGTTGATATGCAAGCGGCGTTGCACCTCCCACACGCGCGCGGGCACAGGATGGATAACAGGCACGCCGAGATCCTGCTCGAGCATGTGGATGATGTTGAGCACGCGCCAGCCGGAGCCCAGCATGTAAATCACATCGCCGCCGCCTGATTTCAGGAAGGCTTTTTTGATATGGCCATAGACCTGCTCGCCGGACAATTCCTGCGCGCGATCAAACGGCACTTCAATGCCGGCCATACATTTCACATCAAAGCCCGCATCCTGAAAATAACGCGAGAAGGTGTTGTTGATGTCGCCGGGGAAATAGGTCGCGCCGACAATGCTCTTGGCGCCGAGCGCGCGCATGGCGGTGATGTGGTTCTGGCCGGAGGTGAAGATCGGCACGCCGAATTTTTCTTCCCAGCCTTTGACGATTTCCGCTTCGCGCTTCAGGCCTTGCACCAT
>CANGRU010000084.1 GCA_947456315.1 Beijerinckiaceae bacterium
AGCGCTGACGCGAGGCGATCAGGCCCACGGCGGGTGACAAGGCTGGCACGAGCGCGCCCAGAAAATCCTCCGGCTTGCGCCGCATCAGCGCGCCACGCTCGCCCGCGCCCGAGCGAGCCAGGAAATCGCCGATCTCTTCGATGAAGCCGGCCTCGAGCGCATGGCCTGCGCGCAGCACAAGCACATGTGGCCCGCGCACCAAATTGAGACCATTGGCGACAATCTCTCCCGCCGCCGCACTTTCTGAAAATTCGCAGCCCGCATGATCGGCAATTTCGGCCAGATCGGAGCCGACAAGCCCTGCAATGGTGAGATCACGCACAAGCCCTTCAATGGCAGCAGGCACGAGCGCTGCCAATGTGCGCACCAGCGCATCCGGTTTGACGGGCGGGTTTTTGAGATCGGCAGCAAGAATGAGAGCAGACAGCATGGTCTTTGACTAGCATCCGCATCGCCTGCTGACGAGAGGCGGACTTGCGGCTTTTGCAGGCATGCAGCTTGCGCTTTAGGCGAGCGTTCCTGACCTGTTCCCGACCACGCGCTTTACAGGGCCGCCCGCACCATGCAGAAAAAGCGGCATGGCGCATTTTCGCATTGAACGGGGCTATTTGCGCGAGGGCCGCTGGCCCATCGCGGGCATTGACGAGGCCGGACGCGGACCGCTGGCCGGACCCGTGGCCGCGGCCGCTGTCATTCTCGACCCCGACAATCTGCCGCGCGGGCTTGATGATTCCAAAGCCCTGTCGATGGAAGCGCGCGAGAAGCTTTACGAGCTGATCCTGAAAAAGGCGCTGGCGGTTTCTGTCGCGCTGGGCTCGGCGCGTGAGATCGACCGCATCAATATCCGCCAGGCCACGCTGATTGCCATGAGCCGCGCCGCCCACGGCCTCTCGCTGAAACCCAAGCTTGTGCTGGTCGATGGCAAAGATGTGCCCGACGGCCTGCCCTGCGCGGGTGAGGCCATCATCAAAGGCGATGCGACGAGTTTTTCGATTGCCGCCGCCTCCATCATTGCCAAAGTCACGCGCGACCGTCTGATGAACCGGCTGGCGCTGCACTATCCCGCTTACGGCTTCGATTGCCATGCCGGCTATGGCACCAAGGCCCATGTGGCAGCCATTGAGGCCCATGGCCCCTGCCCCTACCACCGTTTCAGCTTTGCCCCGCTGAAACCCAAAGCCTCCTGACCCGACCGAGCTTTACGGATTTTAACCATTCCGTTGCGAAGCGGGACAGGTGGGCCTGTGCCCCAGAAACCTCGTCTTTACCGGCGCCGACACAGATTCAGCACGTTCCAGTGTTGAGTAACCCGGTGATTTGTAAATGAGTATCGCACGCGCCGGGGCAACCCGCACCAAACCCCAGATTCAGGTCTCGCGTACTGGGGTTTCGGCGCGGGGATCCAAAACCATGGCGAAGATTGTCGCCAAAGTCACAGCACCTGCTGCGGCTCTGCCTCTCAACCAGATTTTGCTGGGCGATTGCATCGAGCAGATCAATGCGCTGCCCGCCAATTCCATCGATCTTATCTTCGCTGACCCGCCCTATAATCTGCAGTTGGAAGGCGCGCTGTCGCGCCCCGACCAGAGCGTGGTCGATGCGGTGGATGATGATTGGGACAAGTTCTCGAGCTTTGCCGAATATGACCGCTTTACGCGCGAATGGCTGACCGCCGTGCATCGCGTGATGAAGCCGGATGCCACCATCTTTGTCATCGGCTCCTATCACAATATTTTCCGTGTCGGCACGATTTTGCAGGATCTGGGCTTCTGGATTCTCAATGACATTGTCTGGCGCAAAAACAATCCGATGCCGAATTTCCGTGGTCGCCGCTTCACCAATGCGCATGAGACCATGATCTGGGCCTCGAAAAGCGCATCTGCCAAGAATTACACGTTCAATTATGAAGCGCTGAAAGCGGGCAATGAAGATTGTCAGGTGCGCTCGGATTGGCTCTTGCCGATTTGCACAGGCGGCGAACGCCTGAAAGATGACAAGGGCCGCAAGACACACCCGACCCAAAAGCCCGAAAGCCTGCTGACCCGCGTGATTTTGTCAGCCTCGAACAAGGGCGATGTGGTGCTTGATCCGTTCTTCGGTTCCGGCACAACGGGCGCTGTCGCCAAGCGTCTGGGCCGCCACTTTATCGGCACCGAACGCGACACAACTTATGCCAAAGCCGCAACCAAGCGCATCGCCGAAGTTGTGCCGTTGCCTGACAATGCTTTGACGCTGGCGCCCACCAAACGCTCGGAGCCACGCGTGGCTTTCCTGAGTGTGGTTGAAGCGGGGCTGATCACACCGGGCACTCTGCTCACCGATGCCAAGCGCCGCCATGAAGCGCTTGTGCGTGCCGATGGCACGCTGAGCCTTGGCCAGATTGTCGGCTCCATCCACAAAGTCGGTGCGCTGGCGCAAGGCCTGCCTGCCTGCAACGGCTGGACCTTCTGGCATGTCGTCAAAGACGGCAAGCTCATCTGCATTGACGATATGCGCACGGAAATCCGTGCGTCGATGCGCGACTGATCAATCAAACTCAAGCGAGAGGCCGTCTTCTTCGGCGGCCTCTTCAATGGCGTCCAGAATGGCCGTGAGATCATCCAATTCGATCTCGGTGCCATCGGCATAATGCGTGACGCCATCAAGCGCGATCAGCGCATCGGCTTCTTCACTTTCATAGACCGGCAGATCAAGCACGCGTCCGCGATGCTCGACGTGGACACCTGTGTCTGTGAAGGTGACCGATGGACCTTTACGCTTTGCCATATTCAAACCTTACGTGGGAACACACCCTCTCCCAGAGGGAGAGGGTCGCCCCAAGGGGGCGGGGTGAGGGGTTACACGCTCACCCCTTAGATTGTAACCCCTCATCAGTCAGCTTCGCTGACAGCTTCTCCCTCAGGGAGAAGCGGGCACTGTACCGCGACGCTCACTTTTCAAATGAACGCGCATGTTCGATCACTTTGCGCATGACACTGGGCAAAGCCTCGTCATCCAGTAGCGCGTCTTTCACAAACCTTGCGCCTTTGGGCGCTTTGGCCTGCGTGTTGGCCACAAACACCGTCAAGCGCAAAGCAAAATGCGTAAACACATGCTCGACATGGCCGGGCAGCTTTTTCCAGTTCGCCGCAACGGGCGCTGATTGCAGCGCATCGGCAAGTTTGAAATCCTTCGACCATTCTGTGCCGGGGATTTCCGTCATGCCGCCCAGCAGGCCTTTGTCCGGCCGCGTGCGCACCAAGACGGACCCATCCTTGCCGCGCAGAAAGAACGCCGCGCCCGCGCGCGCGGGCCGCTCGGTCTTGGGCAATTTGACGGGAAATTCTTCCGGTCGCCCTTCGGCATAAGCCTGACAATCCGCGCTGAACGGACACAACGCACAGGCGGGGCGGCGGGGCGAGCACAGAGTTGCACCCAGATCCATCATGGCTTGCGCAAAATCGCCGGCACGTTTTTGCGGCGTCAGGACATCCGTCTTGTCGCGCACCAAAGGTTTGGCGCGCGGCATGGGTTCTGAAATGGTGAAAAGGCGTGTGACCACGCGTTCCACATTGCCATCGACCACCACAGCGCGCTTGCCAAAAGCAATGGCGGTGATGGCAGCCGCAGTATAGGGCCCGATGCCGGGCAGTGCGCGCAGGCCCTCTTCGGTATAGGGAAAACGCCCGCCATGTTCCGAGGCGACGACTTTCGCGCAAGCATGCAGATTGCGCGCACGCGAATAATAACCAAGCCCGGCCCATGCCCGCATGACATCATCCGTGGGTGCGGCGGCGAGATCTTCGACGCGGGGCCACAGGCTTAAAAATTTTTCGTAATAGGGCTTCACCGCCGGCACAGTGGTTTGCTGCAGCATGATTTCCGACAGCCAGACCGCATAAGGGTCGGCCACAACGCCCGGCAGCGCCCGCCAAGGCAGCTGGCGGCGGTGGCGGTCGTACCATTTGAGGAGTTTGGTGGCGGGCGTGGTCATACCCCTGTCTATGCCACGTCTGGCCGTCATTGCGAGGAGCGCAAGCGAGGAAGCAATCCAGAAGCCCACATGTTTCTGGATTGCTTCGCTGCGCTCGCAATGACGGCCCCCGCTATGATAGACATGTCCCATGTCGATCCCGCCCCGCAGCCGCCCCAAAACCTTTGCTCTGGCCGATCTCACGGCCAAGGCCATGGACCCCGTGCTGGCCAAGCAGGGGTTCGGGGCTGCCGATCTCGTGCTCAATTGGGAAGAAATCGTCGGCGAACGTCTGGCGCGCGTGTGCGAGCCGATCAAATTGCAATGGCCGACACGGGCCCCCAAGGCCGAGCCCGGCGAGATCGAGCCCGCCTCCCTCATTGTGCGGGTGGAGAGCGGCTTTGCCATCGAGCTGCAGCATGTCGGCGGCACCATTATCGAGCGGGTCAACACGCATCTGGGCTGGCGCTGCATCGGCAAATTGCTGTTGCGCCAAGGACCGGTCGGCACACAACCCAAAGCCAAACGCCGCATCCTTGTCGATGATCCGCAGGCCCGCGCCGAGGCGCAGGCACAAGTCGAAAGCATCGAGGATGAAGGCCTGCGCGAAGCGCTGGCCCGACTGGGCACGCGCATCCTGTCCGAAAAAAAGGCTCCGAAAAACGCCTGATACAGGCAAGCTTGCGCAAACACCGCGATCTTGCCACATTTCCACGCACTTCTGTCCCGCCGCCTCTCGAGGCTCGCCAATCACATTGCACAGGACCGCCTGATATGACGCACGAGATGAAGACCAACCGCCGCCATTTTGTCACGCTGATGGCGGCTGGCAGCGCATCGGCTGCTCTTCCCTCGCTGGCGCAAGCGCAAAGTGCCGGCGATGTGCCCATGGTGCAATTGATGCAGCCAAGCCCGCTGCCTGATCTGTGGATCGGCTCCAAAGATGCGCCCGTGACAATGGTCGAATATGCCTCGATGACCTGTCCGCATTGCGCGCATTTTCACAACGAGACATGGCCGGAATTGAAGAAGGCCTATGTCGACACAGGCAAATTGCGTTTCGTCTTGCGCGAATTTCCTTTTGATCCGCTGGCCACAGCAGGCTTCATGCTGGCGCGCTGCGCTGGCGACGACAAGCGTGAAGCGGTTGTCGAATTGCTCTTCTCGCAACAGCAGGCTTGGGCCTATAGCGACAAGCCGCTGGAGGGTCTGCAGAACCTCATCCGCCAGACCGGCATGACGCAGCAGACGTTCGAATCCTGCCTGCGTGACAAAGCGCTTTTTGACAATGTGAATGCCGTGCGCGACCGCGCCGCCAAGGATTTCAAGGTCGATTCGACCCCGACCTTCTTTATCAATGGCAAGAAGGTGAACGGCTCCGTCCCGCTGGCGGAATTTGCCAAAATCATCGATCCGCTGGTCAAGGGCTGAGCCCTTCCGGCCCTTTTGGCTGGATAAGTCGACCTTTGCACAGGAAAAGGCAGGGCCGCGCTTGAACCGCGCCCCTCCTTATGACGCCTTAGAGCGCCTTCCGTGGCCCCAAAGCCCCGGAACCATGTTCCTGTGAGGTTTCAGCGTTCCCATGAAGTTCAACCGCCTGCGCATTGTCGGCTTCAAGAGTTTTTGTGAAGCGACCGATTTTCAGATCGAGCCCGGCCTGACAGGCATTGTGGGCCCGAACGGCTGCGGCAAGTCGAACCTTGTGGAAGCCATGCGCTGGGTCATGGGTGAAAACTCCTACAAGAACATGCGCGCGTCCGGCATGGACGATGTGATCTTCTCGGGCTCCGGCAATCGCCCTGCGCGCAACACCGCCGAAGTGGCGCTGGTGCTCGACAATTCCGATCGCTCCGCACCGCCCGCTTTCAACGATTCCGATCTGATCGAAGTCTCGCGCCGCATCGAGCGCGAACAGGGTTCGACCTATCGCCTCAACGGCAAGGAAGTGCGCGCCAAAGATGTGACGCTGCTCTTTGCTGATGCCTCGACCGGTGCGCGCTCACCCGCCATGGTGGGACAAGGCCGCATTGGTGAAATCATTTCCGCCAAGCCGCAACAGCGCCGCCGCATTCTCGAAGAAGCCGCCGGCATTTCGGGTCTGCATTCGCGCCGCCATGAAGCGGAACTGCGCTTGAAAGGTGCGGAAGAAAATCTGCTGCGTCTCGAAGACGTCATCAAGCAGGTCGACAGCCAGCTTGAAAGCTTGAAGCGTCAGGCCCGTCAGGCGACACGCTATAAAAATCTCGCAGGCGACATCCGCCGCAACGAAGCGCTCCTCTATCATATCAGCTGGCGCGATGTGACGACCTATCTCGCGGAAGGCGAGCGCAAGCTGTTCGAAGACACAAGCGAAGTGGCCGAGCGCACGCGTCTGCAAGCCGAAGCCGCCCGCCTGCAAGCCATTGCCGCCCATTCATTGCCCGGCCTGCGTGATGAAGAAGCCAAAGTGGGAGCTGCTTTGCAGCGCCTGATTCTGGCACGCGACCAGCTTGAAGTCGAAGAACGCCGCGCACAGGAACGCTCCGCAGAACTCGAGCGCCGCCTCGCCCAGCTCACCCGAGACCTTGAGCGCGAAATGGCGCTGATCGAAGATGCGGCCGGCGTTCTGGCACGCCTCGATTCCGAGGCAACCGAGATCGACGAGACCAATGAGAACGCGGCCGAAGTTGAATTTGCCGCCAAAGAAAAACTCGCCGACACAGAAGGCGCCCTGGCCGATGCCGAGCGCGAGCTGACGGAAGCGCAAGCAGCCATTGCCGATCTCAATGCACGCCGCAATGCGCTGGAAGCAGCCCTGCGTGAAGAGACACAGCGCTATGAGCGCTTTGATGCCGAATGGCGCAAAGTGGCCAGCGAACTCGCCCAGCTGAAGCAGGGCGCGGCCTCTGACGAGGAAATTGAAACACTCGCCATGGCGCTCGAAGAAGCGTCAGAAAATGCGGCCTCGCTCGAAGACGCCATGATGGCGGCGGAAGCCCGCCACACAGCCGCGCGCGAACAGGAACAAGCCACCCGCCATCCGCTGAGCGAGGCTGAACGCCGTGCACAGCGTCTGGAAACGGA